>JAJYGU010000022.1 GCA_021784975.1 Planctomycetota bacterium | reverse complement strand
GAGAGGATGTGCAAGCCGATCGGGTTTATCTGCCGCTGGCCGACCTGCGGTTGTGCGGCTACTCGGTCGACGATTTGCGGGCCGGCGTCTACGACGAAAGGTTTCATCGGCTGATGACATTGGAGATTGCCCGGGCTGAAGCGTTTTACCGCGACAGCCTGGAGTTGATGGAGTGGCTGGAACCGGATGGACGGCGGATTTTCGGTTTCGTGATGAGCACCTACCATGAGTTGCTTGGATGCATTGCCCGCCGGCCAGACCGGGTGCTTTACGGCCGGGTCCATCTTGGCTGGCCCAAGCGGCTGCAACTGGCGACACGCTGGGCGGTGTGGCCTTTGCGGTTGTGGCCACGGATCGAACACCGATGAAGCACGGACGAGGAAGCGTCTCTGCGCCACGCCGGATCCAAGCATTACGACACGTTCCGCGTTCAATCGATGTTTCATCCGTGGCCAACTAACCCTGGCACCGAAAAGGCGGCAATGACCACAGCAAGCGAACCGCCAACGGTGGCCATTGTGGGCGGCGGACTGGCCGGGCTGGCGGCCGCGTTGGAGGCGGCCGAGCGGGGTCTGCGGGTCGCGTTGTTCGAGCAGTCCAAGACGCTCGGCGGCAGGGCGTCGTCGCTTTTCGATGCGGAAACCGGCGAGTGGATCGACAGCGGCCCGCACGTGGCCCTGGGCTGCTGCGCCGGTCTGTTGGATTTTTGCCGCCGCATCGGCGCCGGTGACGCGTTTGAACCTCACCGCCGCCTGCACTTCATTGCACCGAACGGAAGCCGGTACGATTTCGCCCCGTGGCAATGGTTGCCGCCGCCGCTGCACCTGCTGCCCGGCGTAATGGGACTGAGGTTCTTGTCGCTAGGCCAGCGCTGGGCCATCGTCCGTGGAGCGATGCGACTCGGCCGGAAGCCAATCGAGGGAAAGGCGGAGGCGGGCTCGGCGGAGGACGCCCAAACGATCGGCCAGTGGCTTCGGCGCCACGGACAGTCGGATCGGGCCATTGAGCTGTTCTGGTCGCCGGTGTTCGTCAGCGCCTTGGGCGAGACGGTGGACCATGCATCGCTGCCAGCCGCCAGGCAGGTTTTGGTCGAGGGGTTCCTGGGATCGCGCCGGGCCAGCGACTTGTTAGTGCCGCGGCGGCTGCTGAAGGAAGTCTTTCACGTCGCCGCCAGCCGGCGGCTGGCTGAGCTCGGCGTGACCATTCATTTGGCCGCCCGCGTCGAACGGGTCATTGGCGACTGCGGCCGCGGGCACGCGATAATCCTGCCTGACGGGACTGCGAAGCAATTCGATTTTGTCATTCTGGCCGTGCCCTGGCAGCGGGTGCGGTCGTTGCTGGCGGACGATTTGTGGAACGCCTGCCCGGCATTGCAAGGCGTCGAACGTATCGAGCCCGGAACCATTTCCACCGTCCACCTGTGGTTCGACCGGCCGATCACTTCTCTGCCGCACGCGGTCTTGCTAGGGCGATTAGGACAATGGCTGTTCGCACGAGAGGGACATCTTCAGGTGGTCGTCAGCGCAGCCCACCGGCTGATCGCTTGCGATCCCGAAGAGTTGCAGAGCAGGGTTGGTGAGGAATTGCGAACGATTTGGCCGGCCGCCCGCGAGGCCCGGCTGCTACACGCCCGCGTGCTGAAACATCCGGCCGCGGTGTTTTCCATGCAGCCGGGCGTGGAACGGTTGCGGCCTGCTCAGGCCATGCCGATCGGCAGTCTCTTCCTGGCAGGCGATTGGACTGCAACCGGCTGGCCGTCTACGATGGAAGGGGCCGTCCGCAGCGGGCGATTGGCGGTGGACGCCCTGTTGCGACAAGTGTACTCCTCACGCTCCGCGTGAGGCAAAGGCACGTGGTCCTCACGCTCCGCCTGAGGCGAGCGTCACGCGGAGCGTGACGAGTACTGACATGCGAATTGCCTATTTGGTGGCCGGGGCGGGGTCGATGTATTGCGGCAGTTGTCTGCAAGCCAACACCCTGGCCACGGCCCTCCGCGCCGCCGGCCAGGACTGCATCCTCGCGCCCCTCTATACGCCGATCCGCACCGACGAAGACAGTGTCAGCATCGACCGGGTGATGCTGGGCGGGATCAACGTCTACTTGCAGCAGCGTTGGGCAGTTTTCCGCCGTACGCCGTGGTTCTTCGATCGGCTCTTCGATCATGCCGGCGTGCTCCGCCGGCTAGCGGCCGGCAGCCAAAACGTGCGGCCAGAGCACCTCGGCGCATTGACCGTCTCGGTGCTGGAAGGTGAAGCAGGACGGCAGCGCAAGGAAGTTGAGAAGCTGGTGCAGTGGCTTGACCGTGAAGTCCACCCGGAAGTCGTTCACCTCAGTACGGTCTTGCTAGCTGGGCTGGTGCGGCAGATCGCGGAGCGGTTGGGAGTGCCGGTGCTCTGCAGCCTTTCGGGAGAAGACTCTTTCCTGGAACGACTTCCGGAGCCGCACCGTAGCCGCGCCTGGGAGATCCTCCGCCAGCGTGCCGGCGAAGCGACCGCCTTGGTGGCCATGAACGGCTATTACGCCGACTTCATGGCCGGGCGGCTGGCGGTGCCCAGACCGCGGATCCATGTGGTTCCGCCAGGCTTGAACCTGGAGGGCCACGGAACCCGCCAGGGACTGTCCCAATTTTCGCAGCAGGAAGCCGCGAAAATGGGGCTGTCTCCTTCTGCACACCATAACGACCGGCAACCGCTGATTTGCATCGGTTATCTTGCCCGTGTTTGCCCCGACAAAGGCTTGAACACACTGGCGCTGGCGCTGCGTCAACTCGCGGAGGACGCCGCCGCGCCGCCGGTCGGTGTCCGCGCGGCCGGATATCTCGACCCAGCCGACCGCCCGTATTTGGCGAAGATCGTGGACGAGATGGCTGCCTCCGGCCTGTCGGACCGTTTCGAATACGTCGGCGAGCTGGATCGGCCGCAGAAGATCGCTTTCCTTCAACAATGTGATCTCTTCGCGCTGCCGACCAGCCATCCGGAAAGCAAAGGACTGTCGGTCTTCGAGGCATGGGCCAATGCGGTCCCCGCTGTCCTGCCGGCCCACGGGGCCTTCCCGGAAATGGTGGCTGACACCGGCGGCGGCGTACTTTACGCACCCAACGATCCCGCCGGGCTGGCCGCTGGACTGAAACGGTTGATTCTTGATCCGAAGTTTGCTAACGATTGCGGCCGCCGGGCTCAACAAGCGGTCCGCGAACGCTACAATAACCAGAAGGCGGCCGAGCGGATGATCGAGGTATATCAAGCATGTCGCAACTTCAAGTCGAGCATGTCGCCAAACAGTTCCCCACCCGGACCGAGCCGCTGATCGTGCTGCGAGAGGTCTCGTTCACGCTTAGCCGCGGAGAAAACCTGGCGATTCTGGGGCCGAGTGGGTCGGGCAAGAGCACCCTGCTGAGCATCATCGGCAGCTTGGAACCGCCCACCAGCGGCCGGATCGTGGTCGACGGCCAGGATCCCGCCACCCTCGATGAGCCGGCCTTGGCCGAGTTCCGCAATCGCCGCATCGGGTTTGTCTTTCAAGATCATTATCTGCTGCCGCAGTGCTCGGTGCTGGAAAACGTGCTCGTACCGCTGGTGGCCGCCGGCCCGATCCAACCCGACGCGGCAGATCGGGCGCGGATGCTGTTGGATCGCGTCGGGCTCGCCAAGCGCCTCGATCACCGCCCGGCCGAACTTTCCGGCGGCGAGCGGCAACGGGCGGCATTGGCCCGAGCGCTGATTCGCGGGCCGCTGGTGTTGCTGGCCGATGAGCCGACGGGCAACCTCGACCGTAGCACCGGCGAACGCGTCGGCCGGCTGCTTGTGGAACTCCAAGAGCAGGAGCAGACGATCCTGGTAGTGGCGACCCACAGCCCGCGGCTGGCGGCCATGATGGGCCGCCGGCTGGAGTTGGACGACGGGCGGCTCAAGGAGGCATGAGGCATGGCGGAAGGCGGAAAGAAAGAGCCGAAAGCGGAAAGCCGAAAGCCGCAGGCCGAAGGCCGGACGCGGCCGTGGTCTACTTTCGGCTTTCGGCTTTCGGCTTTCCGCTCTCAGCCTGGTCCACCGCCGTTCCGCCAACCCCGGTTTACGATGTTCCGGCTGACGGTCGCCACCTTGATGTATCACTGGCGGAGCAACCTGGCGGTGGCCTGCGGGACCGCGGTCGGCGCGGCGGTGCTGACTGGGGCGCTGCTGGTGGGAGACTCGATGCGCGGCAGCCTGCGGCAGCTCACCCTCGATCGTTTGGGGCGCATCGATTCGGTTTTGGCGAGCAATCACTTCTTCCGAGCTCGGTTGGCCGAGGAGTGGGCCGCCGAACCGGGGTTTTCTGGTCGATTTGCCGCCGCCGTGCCGGCGATTCTGCTGCACGTCAGCTTGGAGAATTCCAATCCGAACTCGCCGGCGCGAGCGAGCCGAGTCGACCTCGTCGGCTGCGACGGGCGCTTTTGGCGTCTCGGATCGGGTGGGCCGAATCGCGCGCCTCGGGCTCGCGAAATCGTGCTCAACGCGCCGCTGGCCGAGCAGTTGGGCGTGCGGGCGGGCGACACGGTGCTGCTCCGCCTGCCGCGCATCGGCCCGATCCCAGCCGATAGTCCGCTAGGCAACCAGCGGGAAACGGTCGTCACCCAGCGATTGAGCGTCAGCGAGGTCATTGCTGCCCAGGGGCTGGGCCGCTTTGGACTGCGTCCCACCCAGCATGTAATCCGCGACGCCTATGTGCCGTTGGATTGGCTGGCCAAGCAGTTGGGACAGCCAGACCGGGCGAACGCCATCTTCGTGGCCGCACGGCAAGGACAGACTGCCTCCACGACGGCCGAGCTGGCGACGGTTCGGAGCCTCTTGCATCCGACGCCGGCCGACTACGGCCTGGCGGTCCAAACCACGCCGCGGGGCTACGTGAATATTACCTCCGACCGCATGCTGCTCTCTGCCCCGGCCGAGAAGGCGATCGAGCAGGTGGCGCGGCAGGCAGGCGGCCCGAAAGGCATTTCGATCCAGCCCGCCTTGACCTACTTGGCCAATACGGTCGCCGTCGGCGGCCGCGCCATCCCCTATTCCACGATCACGGCCCTTGATTTTTCCAGGGCCCCGCCCCTGGGCCCTTTCCTTTCCACCGACGGCAAGACGCTCCCGCCACTGCGAGCCAACACGATTGCGCTAAACGCATGGGCCGCCGAGCGGCTTCACGCCAAAGTAGGCGACACTGTGCGGCTAACGTTTTTCGAGCCGGAAAGCGTCGACGGGCAGGTCCGCGAGAAGACGGTCTCTCTTCGGCTGGTGGCCGTGGTTCGACTGAGCGACGCGGGCGATGATCGGTCGCTCACGCCCCCCGTCAAAGGCATCACGGACGAGTTGACCATGGCCGACTGGAATCCGCCCTTCCCGTTTCATGCCGATCGGGTCCGGCCGGCAGACGAGCAATATTGGCGCCAGTACGGCCCGACGCCCAAAGCGTTCGTTTCTCTGGAAACCGGTCGGCGGCTTTGGGGCAGCCGGTTTGGCCAGGCGACGTCGATTCGGGTAGGGGGCGGGGTGAAGAGCGGGAGCACAGAAGTTGCGGGAACGAAGTCCGATGGCGCACTCCCACACCCTAGCCCTCTCCCCGAGGGAGAGGGGACCGGACCTCTGCCAGGGCAAGCGGGAACCGTGACGGCCGAACAGGTGCGGCGGGAATTGCAGGAACATCTTGATTCCGCGGCAATGGGCTGTGTCGTCCAGCCGGTTAAGGCCCAGGCGCTGGCGGCTTCCGCCGGCACCACGCCGTTCGGCGTGCTGTTTGTCGCACTGAGTTTCTTCGTCATTGCGGCGGCGGTGATGCTGGTGGCGGTGCTGGTTCGCTTGGGCGTCGAGCAGCGGGCGGCGCAAATCGGCCTTCTTATGGCGGTGGGGATGCCGCGGCGAAGAATCCGGCGGCTGCTGCTGGGCGAAGGACTGGCTGTGGCCGGCATGGGAAGTCTGCTCGGCGTGCCGCTGGGGATCGGTTACGCCGCGCTGATGTTGTTGGGACTGCGCACCTGGTGGCTGGGCGCGGTTGGCACGCCGTTCTTGCGGCTCCACGTCACTTTTCAAAGCTTGTGGATCGGCGGCCTGAGCGGATTGGCGGCGGCGATGGCGACGATCTGGTGGTCGCTGCGACGCGTCGGCAGCGCTGCGGTGCGAGGTTTGCTCACAGGGCAGATGGTGGCCCAGGGTGGCCCGTCCCATTCTCGTCGGACGACAGTCGGGGCGGCCCCCGCGACCGCGCAAGAACTATTGCTTGTGCTGTTGGCAATCGTGCCAGCGATCGCATTGCTGGGCTTGTCTCGGGTTGTGCGGATTTCCGCGGAAGTCGAAGCGGGGGCGTTTTTTGCAATCGGCGCCACCTCGCTGGTGGCGCTGCTCATGCTGGTCTGGCTACGCGGGAGGGCCGGCCGGACCGGCCCCGCCATGGCCGTCGGGCGCGGCAACCTGGCGCGGATGGCCCTGCGCAATGCGGCCCGAAATCCCGGCCGCAGCACGCTGACGGTAGGGCTGGTGGCCGCCGCAACGTTTCTGATTGTGGCGGTGAGCGCCTTTCACCTCGATCTGCGTCGGCAGGCGCCCGAGTTGCACAGCGGCAACGGTGGCTTTTCGCTCTTGGCCGAAAGCGATCAGCCGATTTTTCAGGACTTGAACTCGCCTGAGGGGCGCCAGGCCCTCGGCTTTTCGCCCGACGACGAGAAATCGCTGGCCGGCAGCACGATCGTTGGTGCCCGCGTCCGGCCGGGCGACGACGCGAGCTGCCTGAACCTCTATCGGCCGCGGCAGCCGCGGCTGTTGGGGCTGCCCGCCCGGTTCATAAATCGCGACGGCTTCGCTTGGGCCGACCAGCCGCGCGACTGCCCGAACCCGTGGTTGTTGCTCGACGAAGACCTTGGGCGCGACGCCGACGGCGTCATCCGCGTCCCAGTCATTTTGGAAAAGAACACCGCCAATTATTCGCTCAATCTCTGGGGCGGTTTGGGCGAGACGTTTGAAATCGCCGGTGACCGGGGCGAGCCGCTACGGCTGCAGGTTGTGGCCCTGCTGTCCGACAGTATTTTTCAAAGCGATCTGTTGGTGAGCGAGACGGCGCTGCTGAAGCATTTCCCCGATACCAGCGGCTATCGCTACTTCCTCATCGAGACTCCGCCCGGTCGAGCACCGCTGGCGGCCGCGGTCTTGCATCGCGAGTTGGGCGACTACGGCTTCGCGCTGGAAACCACCGGGCAACGGATGGCGGCCTTTCTGGCGGTGCAAAACACCTACCTCTCGACCTTTCAGAGCCTCGGGGGTTTAGGGCTGCTGCTGGGAACCTTGGGCTTAGCGGCGGTGCAGTTGCGCAATGTGCTGGAGCGCCGCAGCGAACTGGCAATCCTCCGCGCGGCCGGCTTCCGGCGTCGCGGGTTGGCATGGTTGGTGCTGCTGGAGAACGCCGTGCTGTTGGGTATGGGACTCTTGATCGGCCTGCTATCGGCCCTGCTGGCCGTGCTGCCGCAGACGCTCCAGCAGTCGGCCTCGATCCCGTGGGCGTCGCTGGCGACCACGCTGTCAGCAGTCTTTCTGGCTGGCCTGCTGGCGGGGGCCCTGGCGGTCCGGACGGCACTCCGCGCCCCCGTGCTGGAAGCTATCTTTCACGATCGGTAGGGCCCAGTAGCGCCTGAAAAGGGGGCCTCTTTCATTCTCGCTCGGCGGGACCTCCCCTCACGTGGAGCGTGAGGAGTACATCTCCGCTCACAGCGCCCGCCGAATCCGCCGGGTGCGGCGGCCGAAGATCGGTTTTGGGGCGGGCGGCTCGAGCGGCTCGCCCTGATCGGCATCGAAGTCTTCGGTGGGCTGGGGCTTCTCCAGGGCCACGAAACCGGGGATTTCGTCGCGCTTCAAGAGCCGATTGATCCGCATCTCAATCCGCGTCAGCTCGTTGCCTTCCTCGGGGGTGACGAAGGTGAAGGCCACGCCCTCCCGGCCCATGCGGCCGGTGCGGCCCACGCGGTGTACGTAGTCGTCGCAGAACTGGGGAATGTCGTAGTTGATGATGTGGGAGATGCTGGTCACGTCGATGCCCCGGCCCACCACGTCGGTGGCCACCAGGACCTTGGTCTTCCCGTCGCGGAAACGGCGCATCACCCGGTCGCGGACCGACTGCTGGAGGTCGCCGTGGATCGTGTCCACGCCCCGAAGCGTCTCGCTCAGGCGGCGGTAGACCTTGTCGGTGCCGCGCTTGGTGCGGCAGAAGACGATCGCCTGCTGCGGCTGCTCCCGCTCCAACAGCTTCGCCAGCAACTCGAACTTCCGCTCGGGATCCACCGTGAAATACGACTGCTCGATCGTCTCCACCGAGAGGTCCTTGCTGGAGAAATCGAGCGATTCCGGTTGGCGCATGTAGCGTTCGGCCAGGCGGCGAACCGGCGGCGGGATGGTGGCGCTGAGCAACAGCGTCTGCCGCGATTGCGGGCAGCGGCGGAGGATGCGTTCGATGTCCGGGCGAAAACCGATGTCGAGCATGCGATCGGCTTCGTCGAGGACCACGAAGCGAACGCCGCCCAGCATGAGCGTGCCGCGGCTTATCAGATCGAGCACCCGGCCGGGCGTGCCGACCACCAACTCCGCCCCGCGGCGAAGATGTTCGACCTGCCGGCGGATCGGCTTGCCGCCGTAGACGGCCACTATGTGTATGCTCCGCCCGGCGGACAGCTTGACGGCTTCATCGCGGACCTGGACGGCCAGCTCGCGAGTCGGCACAAGCACCAACGCCTGCGGACCGCTCGCCTGCGCGCGGGGCTGAAGTTGTTCGAAAATGGGAATGACGAAGGCGGCCGTCTTGCCGGTGCCGGTTCGGGCCTGGCCCATGACGTCGACTCCGGCCAATGCCCGCGGAATCAGGCCGGCCTGGATCGGCGTGGGATCGAGATACTCGGCCTGGTCCAGGGCGGCCAGCATGACGGGCGAGAGGCCGAGCGGCTCAAATCCGCCGGCTTCGGCCACCGAGGGTTGTTTTTCGGGCACCGCTTGGGAATGGGGATGGGCTTTTGACTTGCTGGGAGACAATGGAGGGGTCGGGGTCAGGGGTCAGGGGTCAGGGATTCGTGGAGCGTGGGGCGTGAGGCGTGAGGCGTGAGGCGTAGACGGTCCACGCCCCACGAATTCTTCCCTCCGCCTCCCACCCTCCGAACTCGGCCTTTGTTTCGGCTTTCCGCGCTTCGGCAAGAGTGGACCGTGGCAATCTGTTCCAGGTAGGTTTTTGCTTGCCGGCCGGCCTCGTCGGGATCATCCAGATAGGGATACAACTCGACAGTCAGCCAGCCCTCGTAGCCGGTACTAAGAATTTCCCGCAAAACGCGGGAGAAGTCAATTGCTCCGCGGCCGGGAATCAGGTGGGCGTGGCGTCGGGTGGAGGCGATGTCGTCCAGATGGTAGTGCTTCGTGTGGCTTGCCATGCGGGCAATCCATTGCTCGGGGTCCTGTCCGACACAGAAGGCGTGGCCGACATCAAAGTTCAAGCCGATCCATGGCGAATCGATCTGCGCGACGAACTCCAAGTAGCCCTCGAAGGTTTCGATCATCAAGCCCGGTTCCGGCTCCAAGAGCAGAGCCACCTCCAAGTGCTCGGCCAGTTCGACGCACGGCATGATCTCCTCGTAGAACACCGCGGCGGCGGTCTGCCAGGTCTGGCCGGCGGCCCGTGGTCCGCCCGGCTCGGTCTGGATCGATGGCGCGCCAAGCTCCTTGGCCAGCCGCAACGCCCGAATCGTGTGCTCCCGGCGAATCGCCCGATAGTTCCGGTCCGGCTCGATCCACGAGGGGTGCCAATAAGGCTGGCGCGGGTCGGCCACGGCATTCATCATGAAGGCGTTGACATTCGAGATGGCCAGGTCATGCCGCTCCAAGCACGCGCGGATGGCGGTCTTGCGCTCGTCGAGCAGGCCGGCCGGCCAGGCATGCGGCACGTCGGCCAACAGTTCCATGCCTTGGTAACCCAGCCGAGCGATCCGGGCGATCGTCTCTTCGACGGAGAACCGCTGGTAGGCGTTGGAACTGTAGGCAAGACGCATGGCAGAGGTCAGGGGTCGGAGGTCAGAGTTCAAACGCCGGGGGTTCGTTGGGCGCGGGGCGTGAGCCAGGAGCCCGGAGTTGGCAGTTAGGCGTCATGAGTTCGAGCATTTTGCCTCTTGCATTTTTCATGGTACGCGCCACGCCCCACGATCCACGCGCCACGCCCCACGTTCAACTGCTCGCGCTTCGATAACTCCATAGCGCCCGTTGGAACAGCCAGCGGGCGCCGGCGAAGCTTGCCACAGCGGCGACGATCGCGAAGCCCGGCAGGAGCCAGTCTTCCAACGACTGCGGAGTGATCGGACGCACCAAGAACCGGGCAGGGACGTTAACCACCACCAGCACCGGCAGGCAAAACGTAAATACGCGTCGCAGCGGCGTGCCCCACGGGCCGCGATAAATCTCCATCGGGTAACGGGAAAAATTGGTAATGTAGAACCAGAAATCCAGCAGGGTTTGGTTGCGGCCCAGCCAGACGCTGGTGGCCGCCAAGGCGAACATCAGGCTGTAGTAGATCACCACCCCACAGGCCACGTAGAAGGGATATAGAACCCACTCCATCGGCCTGGGCGTATATTGCATTTTGTACATCGAATAGCCGATCAACGCCAGCCCAACTAGGAAGTTTCCCAACGACGACCATTCGATCCGCGTCAACGACACCAGAAACTGTGTGTCGATGGGCGTCAACAGGGCAAAATCGAGCGAGCCGGTGCGCACCAGCTCGCTGAGGTCGTCGGCGTTGGTCATGAAGAAGGTCTGCACCAGGCTGTTGATCAACAGTCCGGTGGCAATAAACAAAAAGAACGGATACTTCTCCCAGCCGGTGTTGGCGCCAATGGCCGGCGCGTATCGGAAAATGAGGGTATAGAAGGCCAGGTTCAAGAACACCCAGGAGACCGACGAGACCGCGTCGATGAGAAAATTGGCCCGGAAGGTCATGTCGCGGACCAGGCTGTTACGGGCGAAGGTCAGAAAGACTCGCAGATACCGGCCCATGATTCAGGCCCCGAAGCCGCTGTAGCGCCGGGCCCCCAGGGAAAAGATGATTCGGCTGGCGACGATGAAGAAAACCACCCAGACAAATTGCAGGGTCAGACCCCAGGCCAGCTCCGCGCCTCGCACCTTCCCCAGGAACACGGCAGCCGGAAAATAGGCCAGGTATTGCAGGGGAATGTGCTTTACAATCGTGCCCGCCACGCCCGGCAGCATGTCGATGGGAAACATGTGCCCGGAAAAAAAGAAACTGAACAACATGTAAATGAACAATAGCGAGCTGACTTCCAGAAACCAGAAACTAAACAGTCCCAGGGTGGCTTCCAGGAAGAAGCCCAACAGGAAGGACATCACCAGCGAGAGGAGAAAGGCCAGCAGGGTAGGGCCGTCGGGCCAGCCGGGGAAATAGCCACGGCACACATAAAACACCAGCAGGAACGGCCCCACTGCCACCAGGTAATAGACCAGCTTGTGGGCCACGCGGTACAGCAGCAGGAAACCGAGCATGTCGATGGGTTGGACCAGGTATTTTTTCACCGTGCCGTCGCGAATGTCGCGGGCAATGCCGGAGGCCAGCGCCGGCATGCTGGAAAACGCCCGGCTTATCATGGTCAGCAAATAGTAGGCGATCATGTCATGATACGAGTAGCCGGCAACCGTTCGCCTTCCGTGGCTGGAGCCGCCCATGGCGGAGAACACCGCGGCCCAGAGGAAGACTTGGGTCACGATGGGCAGGAACCGCATCAGCGTGCCCAGGGCGAACTCTCCCCGATAGACCAGCCGCTCTTCCATGCTGATCCGCAGAATGGTCCACCAGGTTGCGGTACGAGCGATCATGAAATTGGAGTTGGTTTGTCTTTCAAGTAATAATGGCACAGGGCCACTGCCAGGGCATCGGCCACGTCGGCCGGCTCGGGGGTGCGGTCCAGCGCCAGTTCGCGCTGAATGGCCCGCTGCACCTGGGCCTTGGGCGAGCGGCCGCTGCCCGTCAAGATGCGTTTGATTTGCGTGGACGCGTAAGGGACGACCTCGATGCCCGCCTGGGCGGCGGCCAAGCAGATGACGCCTCGGGCGTGGCCCATCAGGATGGCGGTTCGCGGCCGCTGGTAGTGCGAATACAATTGCTCGACGGCCATCACTCCCGGCTGTAAGCCGGCGATCACCTCGCTGACGCCCTGGTGGATTTCCAACAGGCGAGCGGTGAGCGAGCGGCGGCTCTGACCGCGGACCACCCCCGCCTCGCACAGCCGCAACTGCCCGCCGTCCGCCTCCAGCACGCCGTAGCCGGTGATGTTCAAGCCCGGGTCGATGCCGAGGATGCGAAAGGACATGCAAGCTAGCGTTGTTTCCTGCTCCACTCGGTGCCGCCGGGGCGGTCCTCCAGCACAATGTCCAATTCGGCCAGCCCGTTGCGGATTTGATCGGCGGTGGCGAAGTCCTTTTTCTTCCGCGAAGCGGCCCGAAGGTCGATCAGCAACTTCATCAGTTTGCCGGCCAGTTCGTCGCTGCCGCCGGCCTGGGCGGATTCTTTGCCAGCCTCGGCGGCCCGCGGCTGGCGGAACAATCCCAAGGTATTGGCCAGTTCGCGAAGCATCACCGCCCCGTTGCGCAGGGCATCGAGCTTCTCGGGCGTGCGCCGGCCGGGCTCTTCAAGCTTCTCGTCGTCCACGAACTTGTTGAGCACCCGGACCAGGTCGAAGAGCGCCCCGATGCCGCCGCCGGTGTTGAAATCGTCATCCATGGCTTCAAGGAAGCGGGCCCGATGCTCGGCGACCGCGCCGAGCAGTGGCGAACTTCCGGCCGCCGAGCAAGCGGCGTCGCCCTTGGCCCGCCTGCCCGGGGCATTCAAAGCGTAATAGCTCGCGCCGTTGACCCGCTCGAAACGCTTGAAGAAGCGGTAAAAGGTCTCCATGCCGGTCTCCACTTCGCGGATCCGCTGCTGGCTGTAGTCGATCGGCCGGCGATAGTGGGTGAAAAGGATGAAGAAGCGGATGGTTTCGCCGGAGAACTCGGCCAGCATCTCGCGGAACGGGGCGGAGCCCTTCGACTTGCTGATCTTGCCGACTTCCTGGGCGGCCAGATCGCCTTCGTGCGGGCGGGTGCTGCGTCCGCCCACCTTGCCCACTTCGTCGGAGGCCTGCATCAGCCCGTTGTGGAGCCAATATTTGGCCATCGGCTTGCCATGGCACGCTTCGCTTTGGGCGATCTCGTTCTCGTGGTGCGGAAACATCAGGTCGAGGCCGCCGCCGTGGATGTCGAACGTCTCTCCCAGGAATTTGCGGCTCATGGCGGAACACTCGATGTGCCATCCTGGACGGCCTGCGCCCCAAGGGCTGGGCCACGAGGGTTCGCCCGGCTTGGCGGCCTTCCACAGGGCGAAATCGGCGCCGGCCCGCTTGCGTTCGGCCATGCCGCCGCCGTCGCCCTGGGTGGCCTCGATGCCGCGATGGCTCAGCTTGCCGTAGCCCGACGCCTTGCCTACCTCGAAGTACACGTCGCCCTGCGACTCGTAGGCGAATCCCTTGGCGACCAGGGTTTGCGTGAACTCGATGATCTCGCCCATCGTCTCGGTGCAGCGCGGGAAATGGTCGATGGCGTCGATCCCCAGCACCTGGAGGTTGTGCATGTAGTCGGCGGTCATCTCGGCGGCCAGTCGGGCCATGGGGAGGCCGCGCTTCTGCGATTCGGCAATCAGCTTATCGTCGACGTCGGTGATGTTCACGATCAGGGTGACTTCGTAACCGGAGTAAGCCAGATATCGCTTGATGGCGTCAAAAATCACTGGCCCGACCATGTGGCCGATATGACTGGGTTTGTACACCGTCGGTCCGCACAGATAAATACCCACCTTCGCCGGCTCCCCCGGCCTGGTAGGCTGGACGGGCACGAATGGTTCCTTGATGCGGGAAAGGGTGTTGTAGACGCGGAGCATGATCAGGGGTCAGAGGCCAGAGGTTCGTGGGTCGTGGGGCGTGAGGCGTAAACGGTCCACGGTCCACGCCCCGCCTCTTGCATTTCTCATTTTGCAATTTTCATTTTTCAATGTGTTCGCGCCATTCTGCCTTTGTCCTCTCTAATCATGCCCACGACAAGCGTCGGCGTGGCACCCAATGCATTGAAGAGGGATCAGGGAGTAGCCTCGGATTGGGTTTCCAGCAACGCGACGCACTGGGCGGAAATCGCCTCCTCGTGGCCGATGGGCCCGATGCCTTCGCCGGTCTTGGCTTGCAGGCCCACGCGTTCCGACTCAACGCCCAGCAGATCCGCCAGCCGCTGGCGGATCGCCTGGCGGTGGGGCAGGAGCTTGGGACGCTGGGCAAACACGATGCAGTCGACGTTGACGATCTTCCAGCCCAACGTGGTCACCGCCTCCAGGGCGATCCGCAGCATTTCGCCGGAATCACGGCCGTGGTTGGCCGAATCGGTGTCGGGGAATATCTGCCCCACGTCGCCCAGCGCGGCCGCCCCCAGCAAGGCGTCGATCAAGGCGTGCAGCAACACGTCGCCGTCGCTGTGGCTCACCGATTTCCGGTCGTGGGGAATATCCGTGCCGCCCAGCCGCAGCGGACCGCCCGGCCGCAACTGATGTGTATCGTGTCCAATGCCAACCCGCATGCCGTTCGTGGCCTGATCCTCCTCGCCGATGGTCGCCCGTTTGGAACGGCTGAAATTATAGCGGAACCGCCGAGGACGGGGAAGGCAAGCCGAGTGCATCCGCGTTTCTGCGCGCTCACCGCCGGGGGACTGGCTCCGTTTTCGCCGCCTTCGGCGGACCACGGCCAGGGACCGCCATCGGCGAAAACGGTGCCTGTCCCCTTTGTCCCAGGCAAGCCGATCGGCTTCTTCTGCCCGCGGGGGGCGGATATAATGCTTGAACTATGGCGACCATCGAAATCGAGGGGCTGACCAAGTCCTTTCATGTTTATCAGAAGCAGGAGGGACTGGCCGCCGCCGTCACCGGCTTGTTTCATCGACGGTATCGGCAGGTGGAGGCGGTTCGCGGCATCGACTTGCAGGTGGAGCAGGGAGAGTTCGTCGCCTTCCTGGGGCCCAACGGGGCGGGCAAGACCACCACCCTGAAGCTCCTTTCCGGCGTGCTCTGGCCCAGCGGGGGCACGGCCCGGGTGCTGGGCTTCGTCCCCTGGCTCCGCGAGAATACCTATCGCCGCCGCTTCGCCCTGGTGATGGGGCAGAAGAACCAGCTCTGGTGGGACCTGCCGGCCGCCGAGTCGTTTCGCCTGCATCAGCACATCTACCGCATCGAGCCGGAACGCTTCGATCGCACCCTCGGCGAGCTGACCGACCTGCTTGGCGTCGGCGGGCTGCTGGGGCAGCCGGTCCGCGAGCTGTCGCTGGGCGAGCGGATGAAAATGGAGCTGATGGCCGCCCTGCTGCACTCGCCCGACGTCTTGTTTCTCGACGAGCCGACCATCGGGCTGGACGTGGTGGCCCAGCACAACATCCAGACCTTCCTGAGACACTACCAGCAGGTCCGCGGCGTCACCATCCTGCTGACCAGCCACTATATGAAGGACGTGGTGGCCCTTTGCCGGCGAGTGGTGGTGATCGCCCAAGGAAAGATCATCTACGACGGTTCGCTGGCCGGCATCGTCGACCAGTTCAGCGGCCACAAGATTATCTCGCTGCAGATGCTCAACGGGCAGGCCCCGCGGGACCTGAGCCGCTACGGCGAAGTGCTCTCGGCGGAACCGGCCCGCATCAAGCTGCGGGTCGGCCGGACGGCCGTGCCCGAGGTGCTGGCCAGCATCCTGGCCGGCCATTCGGTGGTCGATGTGAGCGTGGAAGACGATCTGCTGGAAGAAGTGATCGCCAAAATATTCCGGCATGGAATCGCCGCCGAGACCACAAGGGAGGAGGCGTGGCCAGACAACGGGGTCAAATTGGACCCGTCATCCTGGCCGGAGCAAGCATCCGGCTCTAAGGTCATCAAAGATTCTCCGCTGCGCTCAGAATGACAATGGAGCAAGTTCCGGAGTGAATATCCCTTGATCACTAGAATCACCGGCCAACTGGTGGCCCTGCACAACGATGCCCTCACCCTGAAGATCGATGCCTTCGAGCACGAGGTGTTGATCCCCGAGTTCAACCGCCGGCAGTTGCAGAGCGAGTTGAATCAGACGGTCAGCCTGCACACCATCGAATACCTGGAAGGCAACCCCATGCAGGGCCGCATGACGCCGCGGATCATCGGTTTTTTGAACGAAGCCGAGCGGGAGTTCTTCGAGCTGTTTTGCTCGGTCGACGGGGTGGGCGTGAAAAAGGCGCTCCGGGCCATGGTCCGGCCGGTGAAGGAGGTGGCCACCGCCATCGAAGAGCAAGACGCCAAGACGCTGGCCGCCCTGCCCGGCATCGGCCCGGCGATGTCGGAGCGGATCATCGCCAAGTTGCGGCGCAAGGTGCCCAAGTTCGCCCTGATGGTAGTCGCCGCCGAGAAGCGCGAGGCCGCGGTCGAACCCGACATCGTTTCCGAGACCTACGAAGTGCTCCGCTCGCTGGGGCATTCCGAGGGCGAGGCCCGCCGGCTGATCGACGCCGCCTTGGCGTCGAAGAAGAAGTTCAAGGACGTGCAAAGCCTGATCGAGGCCATCTACCAGCAGAGCCAGAAGTAACGGAGAGTTGTTCTATGCCAGCGACCCTGATAACCAACGGCCGGGTGATCGATCCGTCTCAGGGAATCGACCGCGTGACCAACCTGCTGGTCAGCGACGGGCGGATCGCCGCCTACGACGCGACGCCGACCGGCCAAGAGACCGTGATCGACGCGGCCGGCAAGATCGTGGTTCCCGGGCTGATCGACATGCACGTCCACCTCCGCGAACCCGGTTTCGAGGAGGACGAAACCATTGCCAGCGGCACGGCGGCGGCCCTGGCCGGCGGATTCGCCTCGATCGCCTGCATCCCCAACACCGATCCGCCCATCGACACCCAGGGAGCGGTCGAGTTCATCCGCGATCGGGCTGCCCGCGCCGACCACTGCAACGTCTTTGTCATCGCCTGCGTGAGCAAGAACCGCGAGGGTAAGGAGTTGGCCGAGATCGGGCAGTTGGTCGAGGCCGGGGCGGTGGCCTTCAGCGACGACGGCGCGCCGGTCAGCGATTCGGAGCTGATGCGGCGGGCCTTTGAATACTGCCTGATGTTCGATAAGCCGGTGCTCAACCACGCCGAAATCCGCGAACTGACCTCGCGCGGCGTCATGCACGAGGGTCTCACGTCGCTGATCCTAGGTCTGTCCGGCATTCCCGCCGCGGCCGAAGACGTGATGACCAGCCGCGACATCGCCCTGGCCGAGGCCACCGGCGGAAAGCTGCACATCATGCACGTCTCCACCGCCAACAGCGTCGACGCCCTGCGGCGTGCCAAGAGCCGCGGCGTGCGGGTGACCGCCGAGGCTACCCCGCACCACTTCACCCTCACCGACGAATGTCTGCGGTCGTTCGACTCGAACTTCAAGATGAATCCGCCGCTGCGAGGGCGGGAGCACGTGCAGGCCGTTATTGCCGGCCTGGCCGACGGCACGATCGACGTCATCGCCAGCGATCACGCCCCACATGCGAAAGAAAAGAAGATGCAGGAGCTCGATCAGGCCCCCTTCGGCGTAATCGGCCTGGAGACCTCGCTCGCGGTGGTGATTACCGAGCTTATCGAGCCGGGCCACCTCGACTGGCCTACGGTGCTCAGGAAAATGACCGTCAATCCGGCGCGGATTTTGGGCATCCCCAAAGGAACCCTGCAACTGGGCGCCGACGCCGACATAACCATCATCGATCCCAAGGCGCGCTGGACCGTTGATCCCTCCAAGTTCCTCTCCAAGAGCAGCAACACCCCGTTCGCCGGCCGGGAGTTGACGGGCCGCGCCGACCTGGTGATGGTCGGCGGACGAGTCAAGTTCCAGAGGTAGGAGAGTTGAGAGTTGATAACCGGGCGGAGTTCGGAGGGCGGAGGGAAGAATTCGTGGACCGTGGGGCGTGGACCGTGAACCGTCTACGCCCCACGCCTCACGCTCCACGCCCCACGAATCCCTGACCTCTGACCCCTGTCCGATGTCGCTCCTGATCGACGGCTACAACCTGCTGCACGTTTCCGGAATCCTCGGCCGCGGTCCGGCGGCGAAGAGCTTCCAGGCGTCGCGGCTGGCCCTGTTGAACTTTTTGGCCGAATCCCTCGGCGCCCAAGAAGCCGCCAAGACGACGGTGGTTTTCGACGCAAGCCAGGCGCCGCGCGGCCTGCCCGATAGCCTGGTGCACCGGGGCATCCGGGTGCGGTTTGCCTTGAAGTATGAATCGGCCGACGACTTGATCGAGGAATTGATCCGGGCCGATTCGTCCCCGCGACGGCTGACGGTGGTCTCCAGCGACCACCGTATCCAACGGGCGGCCCGACGGCGGCGGGCCAAAGCGGTGGATAGCCAGACTTGGTATGGCGAACTGTTGGCCCGCCGCCGGCGCCACGAACCGTCGGCCCCGGCCGGGGAAGCCCGTCCGCCGCTGCCGTTGCTGGCCGAAGACGTCGCCTACTGGATCCGTCAGTTCGGCGGCGAATCAGCCCTGTTGGAGTCGCTTGAGCGCGAAGAGCGGGAAGATGCCAATCCATTTCCTCCCGGCTACGGTGAGGACCTGTTGGGCAACCCGGAATGAACCAACTTGCCGACAGCCGCGAATCGTTGCGGCGCGGCGACGATTTTCTCCAGAGCACGCTCGATCTCGATGGCAAAGCCCTGCGCTTCCTGCGGGCTTCGGCTGAAGCACCATTCGCTCGCATCATAAAGTTCCTGGCTTGCCTCAGGAGGGAAGTCAATGCGCACGATCGGACGCGGTCCTGTTAAACAGTCTTTCGCGCACCGTCTCCCACGGGATGGGCGTTACGGCGCCCGAGTCAATTTCGGCTGACCGGCGCTCGATCTCGGCAAGCCACTCGGGCGAATGGGTGGGCGGATGGTCGTCCGGCACCGAAGCCGCCAACGCATCGATCAGAAGCAACCGTTCGTCGACGGAAAGTTGTGAGGCAGCAGAAAGGACCGATTCGAACTGCGTCATAGGTTGAAACCTGTCTTCACGGGCCACGTCAGGGCGCCTCCCACAACTGAAATTATATCATCACACCCCAGTTCGTGCATCGCAGGAAAAAGGGGTCAGAACGATCTTTCGGCAAGATGAGCGATCTTCGGCTAAGCATTTCGTGCAGAAAATAGTTCTGACCCCTTTGTGCGTCCTGCGACTAGTGAGACACAGACGGGGAAACCCTGACCCAGAATAGGTCGAAGCCTACCCCACCGCGCCACCTCTCGACTCTACTGTTGTGCGAAGCCTCCGCAACCAAGACTACTTCGCGCGCTGGCCTTGCTTGCTGACACGCAGGGCGATGTCATGGGCGAATACCGGCGATTTTAGCGACTTGCCGCCGCCGGCGTGCGGGAATTCTTCGGCTGCGGCCACGTTGCCCGTCTTCGTGTCGATCCACTGCGCGCGGTACGGTCCCGGCGGCAGGTCGAGCGTGAGCGTTGCCTCGAGGCGGTCGCCCAGGTGGTCGGCGACGTTCTTCGGCTTGACGGGCAGGGGCGCGTGGACGTAGATCGCGTAGACCTTGCCCCGCGCGCTCAGCGCCCGGGCCGACAGGCCGCCGGAAACGCTCTGGACCGCGGAGTGGTCCGGCCGCATCTCCACCAAGGGCAAGCCTTCCAGGAAACGTTTGAGGATGCCCAACTGCTTGCGCAGTTCCGGGCTGCCGCCGCCGGGCGACTTGTAGTCGCGGAAGTCGCCGGCGGGCGACTTGGGCGTAAACGAGTAGTCGAGGTTGTTGTACAGCCCGCCGCCGGCCAAGAGGAAGTCCCAGCCCTCGCTACGATAGAGGAAGTCGTGCTTGCCGCGAAAGCCGGTCTCGTTTTCGCCGATCACCTTGTTCAGCCCGTAGTTCAGCGCCACGGTGTCCGGCGGCACGCAGTAGTGGAAATTGAAGACCGACACGCCCGGGTGAGGTCGTTCCACTTTCTTGCGCCCGTTGGCGACGTTCATCGAGATCAGGTGCCGGTAGGGCAGCGTCCGCTCGGCTTCGAGGATGGTGTCCACGATGCGATGTTGCCACTGGAGGGTGACGCCGCCGAAGTACGGCTCGTTGCAGACCTCGAAATAGAGGTTGTCAAAAGCGTTCACCTCGCGGACCATCTTGCGCGTGAAGGCGACCTGCACCTCCAACAGCCGGGGATGCTTAAGCGCGAACACTTCGCTGGGCGGGCAATCGCCGATGCCGTTCACGTTGTTGGCGGCGTTCATCGGCGAAGCCGCCCAAAGCTTGTCGTTGTAGAGCGGGCAGAACAGATTCATCTCCACCACAACCCCGCACTTTTGCGCCGCGCTCATGAATTTCCGCAGGCGCGCGAAATAGGCCTCGTCCCACCGACTCAGGTCGAAGCGGTTGCCGCCATCGAAATACCCCGGCTTGTCGCTGCGCGCCCAAGGGCAAAGGTAGCGGTTCGGCTTGGGAGCCAGGGTGTTGTCGGTAATGCCGAACGAATCGGCGATCTCGCGGTAGGTGCCGGAGAAGGTCCGGGTAAGGTTCAACCCGTCGGCCGCCAGCGAGGCCAAGTAGCGCTCGAAGTCGAAATCGAGGTTCAACACGGCGCCGTAGTGCTCGCCCGACGTGACCAGGACCGTCGCTTTACCGCGCCAGAAGAAACAGTGTCCATTCTGGGGGCAGAGAGCGATCGCTTCCGTAGCGGCAACCGTCCGATCATGAGGCGCGGCGAAAATCGCGCCCACCACAGCCAACGCCAGAGAACACAACACATCGGTCCGACAGATCATGGGAAGCCCCCTTAGTGCATGAACGACCGCAGGCTGCAGGGTGGGACAAGCTCGCGCAGCGAGCGCCGGCCCACCAGCCTTTGGGACGTGTTACCGATAGGAAATTTGATTTCTCTAGGGCCATTGAGTCTACCAGGACGGACCGGGGGGGCAAGGGAGTCTGAGAGGGAGGGCGGTCATGGCCGCCCTCCCTCTCAGGCTCCCTTGGGTCGCTTTTTGGGTGAAGGTTGCGGCAGGGCAGGCCGCAAAATCGGGGTGGAGTGGGCGGCAGGTATGCACCGTCCCCGCAGCCGGGGGCATCGGCGGAAGGTCAGAAAGTCGCCTCAAAGGTGTCGATGTCCACATAGGTCAGCTCGCGGGGCTCGTCGGCATCCTCCAGGTCGTGGAACGATTCGAGCACCAGCCGTAATAGCGGATCAGATGCGAGCCCTTGGGCGGAATGTGCTGCGTGAACTCGGCCAGAAAATCCAGCGGCCCGAGGGACGCTGCGTCCACCGACTCGTGAAGGATTACCGGACGACTACTGGCCGGGCACGATCCATAGCGGCCGGCCGGCGACGGCGCGCGTCACATCGACAATCAACACTTGCCCCTCGCGGTGGCAGGCGACTTCGCCGCCCTTCGAGCCCAGCGTGGCCCCTTGGGCAAAGATCTTCACCTTGGCCGGCAGGTGTTGGGCGGGAATCCGCACCGAGCCGCTGCCGTTCAGAGTAGCGGTGTAGATCGCGCCGCCGGGCACGCGGCGGGCCGGGCTCAATGGTGCAAAGGCCACCAGCGGTAGGACCTTGTCGCCAAATACCGTGGTTTGACCGTCCACGCTGATCTGGCGGCAATTGGCGCCCGCGAAGGCCATGAGATTGCCTTGCCGGTCCAGCCGGAAGGCCACGGACCCGGTGCCCTGATAGGTGACCGAATGGCCGTTGACTTTGAAGTCCTTCAGGTCGAGCCTGTCGGTAGGCATCGGATGGCTGGCCAGGTAAGCGGCGTCGGCCTTGGCATCGCGGGCAAAGCCGCCCGGCCAGCCCTCTTCCAGCCGTCGCAGGTGGCGGGCAAAGGCGATCGCCCCGTTGGGGAAACGGCAGGTCACGTAGTC
>JAJYGU010000351.1 GCA_021784975.1 Planctomycetota bacterium | reverse complement strand
CGCTCTACGGCCTGTGGCGCGACGGTTTCTCGCCCGAGCGTTGGGCCATCGTCGGCGTGGGCCGCCGCGACAAGACGGATGAGGTATTTCGCAGCGACGTGCAAGGGACGATCGCCGCCTTTCGCCGTGATGGAGCACCGGCCTCGAAGGCCTTGGACGGCTTTCTGGCCGACGTCTTCTACCACCGCGCCGATTTTTCAACCGCCGCCGGCATCCAGGGCCTCGGGCCACGGCTGGATGAACTGGATCGGGAGCGCCGCCTGCCCGGCAACCGGCTCTACTACCTGGCCACCGACCCGGACCATTTCTGTTCGATCGTCGAACAACTGGCTGCCGCCGGACTCACTCGCCGCGAACGCGAAAGTCCGTGGGCGCGGGTGGTAATCGAAAAGCCATTTGGCCGCGACCTGGCAAGCGCAATGGCCCTGGATCGGGAAGTGCTCCGGTTCCTGCGGTCGGACCAAGTCTATCGCATCGACCACTACCTGGGCAAGGACACGGTTCAGAACATATTGGCCTTCCGTTTCGGCAACGCCATCTTCGAGCCCTTGTTCAATCGGCAGTTTGTGGATCATGTGCAGATCACGGTGGCCGAGACGATCGGCATGGAAGGCCGCCGCGGGGCGTTTTACGACCACGCCGGCGCGCTGCGCGACGTGATCCAGAACCACATGCTGCAACTGCTCGCCTTGGTGTGCATGGATCCGCCGCCTACGCTCACCGCCGGAGACTTGAGCGACGCCAAGCTGAAAGTGCTCCGCAGCCTCATGCCGCTGCGCGGCGGCGAGGTTGCGCGGCGGGTGGTCCGCGGCCAGTACGGGCCGGGGTCGATCGACGGCGGGGCGGTCCGCGGCTACCGCCAGGAAGAGGCGATTGCCGCCGATTCGACTACCGAGACCTTCGTCGCTCTCCGGGCCGAGGTGGAGAGCTGGCGGTGGGCCGGGGTGCCGTTCCTGTTGCGAACCGGAAAACGCCTGGTCCGCCACGTCACCGAGATCGCGGTGCAGTTCAAGCTGCCGCCGCTACGGTTGTTTCGCACCGTGGAGTGCGAGGGGGATGTCTGCAACCTGACGGAAATGCAGCCGACCGTCCTGGCATTCCGCATTCAGCCCAATGAAGGGATCAGCCTCTCGTTTTCCGCCAAACGGCCGGGCATGAGCATCGACTTGCACCCGGTCCACTTCGAGTTTGACTACGGCAAGTCGTTTCAAAAGCTGCTGCCGGAGGCCTACGAGCGGCTGCTGTTCGACGCCCTGCGCGGCGACGCCACCCTTTTCATGCGTTCGGACGAATTGGAAGCGGCTTGGGCGTTTGTCACTCCGATCCTCGAAGCCTGGCAGGCTGCCCCGCCGCCCGCAATGCCCAACTACCCCGCCGGCGCCTGGGGCCCGGCGGAGGCGGACCCGCTGGCCGAAGGCTGTGCGGGCGGCTGGCGCGAGCCGTAAGCGGCCGTCCAAGAACAAGTTGGGGACTGTCCCAATTTTCGTTCGACGAAAATGGGACTGTCCCCTTGGCAAAAGTGGAAATTGTTGCTGGACGGCCGCTAAGTGAGAAGATGGAACCTTTGGATGGCGTATCGGCGCCCGGGTGAGTCATCCGAATGCCTCTCGCAGCTCAAGCCCGCACCGCTCGTGGGCATGGGCGGACGTCGGGTTGCCCGCGCGGCATGGCCGTTGACGCCATTCTTCGGTTGTGGTAGAAGGAAGGTTCGTCATTTGCATGTCCCCGCCCGGTTTCATCGAGGAGTTGCCGTAGTGAGGTCCAGTGAACGCAAAAGGGAGCTTCGTCGCCGCCGCCATCGTGCCCGCAAGATCGGCGTCTTCGCGCGGAAGTTGGAGAAGGCCACGGTTTCGGAAAAGGGGCTGATCGCCGAGAAGCTCCGCGCGTTGACCCCGGGCGGCGAAGAGGTCATCCGCCGCTGGGAACTGGTGAAGCGGTAAGCTGATCGCGGTACGCTTTATAGCGCCGGTAGGCCTCAGCTTGCTGCGGCGTGGGCGGTTTGCCGTCTGCTGAAGCCGCAAACGGGAAGTAGCCCCAATTGACGATCTCCTCCGCGTAACGCCCGGCCAATTCGAGCCGTGGCCCCAGACGATCGATGGGGGTGGCCTGCCATGTTTCGGGCCGCCGCCTGGCCAGATACTCGCGGTAGGCCTCCCAATTTGGTAGCGAAAGCTCGCCGCTTTCTACGTTCAGCCAGAAATGGCAGCCGGCCTGGCGGCAGGCGGCCTGCATGGCCCTCCAGAACGGCTCGCGATCGGCCCGCGAGAAGAAGGCCAGGTGCTCGGCCCCGGAGTCTTGGAGCATGACCACATCGATCTTGGTCTCTCGCAGCGTTTCCGCCCACCATTGGCCATACTGGTTGGGGGCAACATAGGGCGCGATCTGCCCTTTCTTGTCAAGGATGAAGAAAGGCGAGATACTCACGAAGCAGTGCGGCGCCAGGTGATGGCAGACGGCTACCTCTTCACGCCAGACCTTTCGCCACCATTGCGAAGCTTCACGCTGGTCGGAAGTGAGCGGGTTGATCTCGTAGTTCAGATACCATGCGGCGAAAGAAGGGTGCTTCCCATAACGGGCGAAGAATCGTTCGGCGTAGCGACCGACTTTGTCGACCACCTCTTCCGCCTTGGCCTTGCCGCACCAACCTACCGGCGGTAAATCGACCATCACCCTCATCTTTTTCTCGTCGGCAGTCCGCAGGACGATCTCCAACGGATCGTAGGGCTTTCCGGCATCCTCATTCTGCAAAGCCTTCTGAAACAAACTCGGCGAATTGAGGATCCACAACCAGTTGAAGCCAACGTCGCGCTGCTGGCGGATACACTCGGCGTATCTCTCTTGCGACTCCGGCGGGAGGTACGGCATCCACCACAGGGTTCCGTGCAGCAACGGCGGGGCCGCCTGCAAGGAAGTCGCCGCCAGCCAACAACATCCGAGCCAAAACCAGCGAGACCTTCGCGTCATCTTTCCGCCGCCGCTTCTTCTTGCAGCACTTCGCCGGCGGCCAAAATGGTGGCGTCGATGTCGGCCTCGCTGTGGGCGGCCGAGACGAACAGGGCCTCGTATTGGCTGCACGGTAGGTAAATGCCTCGGGCGATCATGTCCCAGAAGTATCGGGCGTAGCGGCGGGTATCGCAGCGAGAAGCCACGTCCCAATCGGTCACCGGCTGATCGCTAAAGAACAGTGTCATCATCGAGCCTATCGCGGCGACGCGGCCAGCCACGCCCGCCGTTCGGGCCGCTGATTCCAAGCCGGCGGCCAGTCGGCCGGAAAGCTGTTCCAGCCGCGGATAGGGGTTACTATCGCGGAGCACTTTGAGGGTGGCGATGCCGGCCGCGGTGGCCAGCGGATTGCCGCTGAGCGTGCCGGCCTGAAACACCTTTCCGGCGGGCAGGATGTGGTCCATGATCTCGGCCCGGCCGCCGTAGGCCCCCACCGGCAGACCGCCACCGATGATTTTACCCAGCGTGGTCAAGTCGGGTGGGACGCCAAAGATCGCCTGCGCCCCGCCGTACGCCACGCGGAAACCGGTCATCACTTCATCGAAGATTAATAGCGCGCCGTACTGACGGGGCAGCCGCCGGAGCGCCTCGCGAAACTCGGCTGTGGATACCACGCAGCCCATATTGCCCACCACCGGTTCGACGATTACCCCCGCGATCCGGTCGCCGTGCACCGCGAACGCATTTTCAAGGGCTTGGGGGTCGTTGTATTTCAGCACCAGCGTGTCAGCCGCGGTGCCGGCGGTCACTCCCGGCGAGTTCGGCGCCCCGAGCGTGGCCGCGGAGCTGCCGGCGGCCACCAGCAGGCTATCGACGTGGCCGTGGTAATTGCCGGCGAACTTCACGATCATCGGCCGGCCCGTGTAGCCGCGGGCCAGTCGGATGGCGCTCATAGTGGCTTCGGTGCCGGAGTTCACCAGCCGCACCTTCTCGATCGACGGCATCGCCTCCCGGATTAGCTCGGCCAGCTCATTCTCGGCAAGCGTAGGAGCCCCGAAGCTAGTCCCCCTCCGGATGGCCGTTTGCAGCGCTCCGACGACGTCCGGATGGGCGTGCCCGAGGATCATTGGGCCCCACGAGCCGACGAAGTCGATGTATCGGTTGCCGTCGAGATCGAACAGATGGGCGCCTTCGGCTCGGTCGAAGAAGATAGGCTCGCCGCCCACGCCGCCGAAGGCCCGCGCTGGGCTATTCACCCCGCCTGGCATGAGCTCCTTCGCCCGCGCGAAGGCAAGATGACTCTTTTCAAACCGCATGCTCTGATCCTCGATCCTGCCAATGCGCCGGTTCCGCCGACCTCAGGGGTGAACCGGTCAGGGGCTGACGGCCCGTCGGCCCTAAATCCCAATGTGTGCAGGTCACTACACTACCAAACATCGCCTCGAGCAGCAACACGGCGGGGCGAAAGGGAACCCAAAATTGACAAGTCCGGGGAATTGTGGTAGAAGGTGCCGCGATGACCGTTTACGAACACGTCATGGTGGGGATCAACGGCACAATTGCTGCCGGCCTCCATCGGCGGCACGGTTGGCAAATCGTCGCCCTGGCAGGTTTTGCCAGCGTCCTGCCCGATTGGGACGCCTTGACGATTCTCCTGGGGGCCAATTGCTTTGCGGCCGGCCACCGCCTTTGGGGACACAACCTGTTGGTGGCTGGGTTGGTCGCGGCGATCGTCTCTGCGTTGGCTTACCAGGTTGATGCTCCCACGAAGATCCAACTCGGGCTGGCCCGGCGCTGGGCTGTGTTCTCGATTTGTGGCCCGATGGCCGATCCCGCTCGCGGGAGCCGAGAGCTAGGACTCTGGATGCTGGTCGGCGTCATGGCG
>JAJYGU010000303.1 GCA_021784975.1 Planctomycetota bacterium | reverse complement strand
GGGGGCCGATACCGCAGGAACATGTAGTAGAATAGAAATGTACTCAGGTGTTCCTTTTCAAGGATCGCAAATGCCTAACTTGGACTACCGCAAAGTTGAAATAGATCCTGCCCGGTGTGGCGGGCAACCGGTCGTGATGGGTACGCGCATACGGATTGCCACTATCCTGACTTGTTACCGGCAAGGCCTCGGCATTGAGGAAATCGTGCAGCAATACCCCGGGCTGCGTCCGGCCGACGTACACGACGCGCTGGCCTACGCCTATGACCACCTGGACGAGATCGAGGTGGCCTTGGCCGGTGACGACGAAGGAGCGGTGAAGACCCGACTTGCCGGCGGTTCCCCCTGATGACTGCGATCCGCTTCTTCACGGATGAGGATGTCTATGACGCCGTGGCTACCGCCTTGTGTCGCAGGGGCATCGACGTGTGCTCGACGCCACAGGTCGGCCGTCGCGGACAATCGGACCAATCCCAACTTGAATGGGCGTCACTGGAAGGCCGAGTCTTCTTTACCTTCAATGTTGCTCATTTTGCCGAAATACATGCGGCTTGGCTGCGGGAGGCCCGGCACCACGCCGGGATTGTGGTTTCCCAACAGCGGCCAATTGGCGAAGTTGTGCAGCGTCTGGCCCACTTGGCCGCCAAGCTTGATGCGGACGCGATGCGCGATCATCTGGAATTTCTGAGCCGTTGGTGATGGCACAGGCGCGCCGTGCCGTCGCTCGGTACCGGAAGGCAACAGACGCGGTCCCAGTCGTCGTCACCCCCGGTGAAACTCTATGCCCAACGGATAGATCGGTCAATCACCCGCTGTGCTCCGCAGGAAACTACGGGCAGTTGATCCATGTCAAGGCCGCCGGAACGGGAAAGTCGTAAGATAAGAGTAGCTCCACTGTCGTGACCGGGACGCCAAGCGAGTGAACCATGGATCAGCCGTCTTCTGCCGCCAACCGCCGCCTCGCACGAGAAAAACGGACCATCGAGACGATGCTGGCGATCTATTGCCGGGCGCATCACGCGGCGGGGCACGATTTGTGCGCCGACTGTGACCAGCTCATGCAGTACGCATTGTGCCGATTGGATCGCTGCCCGTTCGGCGCGGCCAAGACAACCTGTGCCCGATGCCCGATCCATTGTTATAGCCCAAGGATGCGAGCCCGGATCAAGGAGGTGATGCGCTTCGCGGGCCGGCGGATGGCCTGGCGGCATCCGCTGTTGGCGGCGCGGCATTGGTGCGACAGCTTTCAAGGCAACCGCACTCGTCACGCTCCGCGTGACGTTGTTCCTCGCGCGGAGCGTGAGGAGTACACATTGCCTCACGCGGAGCGCGTGGAACACTCTGGGAACCTGGGACAGCCACCAAGACTTCCCTAAGCCAGGAGATCACAAGAATGACGCGACGGCAAGTGGTCCAAATCGACGAAACCAAATGCGACGGGTGTGGGCAATGTGCCACCGCCTGCGCCGAAGGGGCCATTCAGATCATCGACGGCAAAGCGAGACTGATTGGAGACATCTATTGCGACGGTCTTGGAGCCTGCTTGGGCACCTGCCCCCGCGACGCGATCACCGTGGTCGATCGCGAGGCCCAGCCGTTTAGCGAGGCGGCCGTACAGGCCCGCCGGGCACAAATTGCGGCGCCGGCGAACCGGCCGTCAGTCTTCCATGCGTGTCCTGGCACGGCGACAATCGAGTTCCCCATGCCGTTTCCGACGCTCGGCGCGGCGGCCGCCGAAGCCAAAGGGCAGCCGTCGCCGCTCGACAACGGCGCTGCTCCGCTCTCTCACTGGCCGGTCCAATTGCACCTGGTCTCGCCAGCGGCTCCGTTCCTGCAAGGCGCGGACCTGTTCCTGGTGGCCGACTGCGTGCCCTTCGCTTGTAGCGATTTTCACAGCCACATTCTGCGGCGCCGCCCGGTGGTCGTCGGTTGTCCAAAGCTGGACGATGGCCAGGCCTATGTGGAGAAGCTGGCGGAGATCTTCCAGCAGAACGCACTAAAGAGTCTCACGGTGGTCCACATGGAGGTCCCCTGCTGCACCAACCTGCGGCGGATCGCCGCCGCAGCCCTCCGCCTCTCCGGTGCAAACGTGCGGCTGGAGGAGATCACCATATTTCGCGATGGCCGGATGTCACAGCCCGCGCCGTCCGCGCCGTAGCCCCCAAACAAGCGACCATTCTCTGGAGTGCGGCAATGCATTGCCGCTTTTCTAGCATCTTCCACAGCTTGCACGGGATGCCAGATTCATCCGAAAAGAAGTTTCCCAATCTTCCCCGCAGTTCGGAAAAGCGGTGATAAATCACCGCACTCCAAGGTCTGCTGGTTCGGGACCTAGCGAAGAAGCTGTGGCGAACCGCCGGATTCGGCGGCGGCAACAGCGGATTTCGAACCAGATGAAGAACAGGCCGGCGGCCAGATAGACAAACAACAGGAGCCATACGATCCACGGGGTATGGCCCGTGAAGGGCACCGTTCTCGCCATGCGGGCGGGTCGGGTCATGGAAAACAGCAAGGCCACCTCGCCGAGACTCCAACTCTTGACGGTCAGACGCCCCATGAGTCCAGGAAGCAAGAATCCGAAGGGCGTCGGCCACGCGCAGGCAACCACTTCCGAGGTTAAGGGAACCGCACGGTCCAGACGCCCAAACGTCTTGGCGGCGCCGATACCGAAGGCCGATGAGACCGACCCGACCCCGCACAAGACCGGTCCCGAATCCACGTCCATCCACTTGGCGTGCGAGTCCCGCGGCAACTCCGTAAAGCCGGCAATCCAGCCGGTGTCTTTCCAGAAGCCGCGGTCGTAGGCGTCGTACCAACGGCCGGCCACTACCGGGTCCAGCTCGGCAGCGAACAACAAGATGCCCGAGTTGCCGCAGCCGCGGGCGCCCTGGAGGATGGTGCCCGTCTTTGCATTTGCCTGAAAAGCGGGCAGGCCTTCTTTCGCCTTCAAGGGCCCGTCGAAGGTGGCCATCAAACTCTTGGCCAGACCGTCATGCTGCGCGCCATCCAGTCGTCCCGCCCGCTGAATCGCCGCCACCGCCCAAAGCATGTCGGCCGGGTAACATTCGCTGGGATAGTCGTCGAGGAGGTGGAACCTGGCCTTACCCAATTCTTTCGCCAGCGTCACGCGCTGCCGGTAAACTAGCGGATGATACTGCGTGTTGCCCGTGATCCGCTCGTAGGACGACAGCCCCAGGATCAGCAGCATGCGGTAGAACACGTCTTCCCGCTCGAGGTACGTGTTTCCCCATTTGGTTTTTACCCAGGTGCCGGTTATCGGCGAGGCAACGACCTGGGCAGCTTTTTCCACGGCGCGACCGATGGCGCCTTGCGCGGCGTCGATCTTGCCGCGAGTCTGGAGGTCTTCGGCAGTAACCAGAAAGAAGACCGAGCCGAAGATGGGCCATTCCGTGGCCGCAATGTTGTCGTGGTGGAGCGACTTTGCATAATCGGTGTTCAGGTACGTATTGGCCCAGGAGAGGTATCTGCCCGCGGCCGACTCAAACCAAATCGGCACCAGCCGGCTCTCGCCGGTCTTCTTCAACTGGGAGTCGAACACTGTCGCACAGATGGTGATAGCCGGGTAGATCAAGAACACCAGCGCGGCGATAATCACTACCCCCGACACCGTTAAGTGGAATGCAAGTTTCACTAGTCGCCAATTCGTTCGAAATCGACTCATGGGAAACCTCCTTTGTTACTGGTAGTCTCGTGAGATACCGTTTTGTGCCATACTCTCGGTTTGGGGCCTTCGTCCGGAGCCGTAGCACTCGCTCCAAAACGCGGGTGGCAAACGGCATCAAGCCGGCCCGAACGATCACAACCCAGAGCGGATCGATCTTCATCCACGCCAGGTTGTAGGCCACCCGCTTCAAGGTGCCGGGCACGCCCAGCGAGCGGTGAAGGATCGATCTCCAGGCGGCGAATTGGCGCCGGGCACGGCAGTAGCCGGCTTCGAGTTGTTCGGCCGTCATCCGTCGCGGCCGAAAAACGGCGTGGTAAGTGTCGTAAAGGCTCCAAGTGCGATGCAGAAGCCGGCCTTCAGCTTCCAAGCGTGCGAAGGTGCGGGTGCCAGGCAACGGTGTGAGAATGTGAAACGAGGCGGTGAGGATCTTGTTGGCGATGGTGAAGTCGACCGTCCGCTCGAAGACATCGGGGCCGTCGCAGTCGAAGCCGAAGACGAAGCTGCCGTTGATCATGATGCCGGCGTCGTGAAAACGGCGGCAGGCATCGGCGTAGTCGGTGGCGGCGTTTACCGGCTTGTTGTTGCCGCGCATGTTTTCCACTGAAAGCGATTCGAAACCGACAAACAGGCTGCGGCATCCGGCCCGATAAGCCTCGTCGAGATAGTGCGGATCGCGGGCTACGTCGAGCGACGCCGCCGCCTGCCACACGATGCCTGAACCGCGCAGCACGTCGAAGAGCGCACGGGCGTGGCGCTTGTTGGCCAGCAAGTTGTCGTCGAGAAAGAAGACGAGATGATCGTCGACCAGGCGCAGTTCGCGCTCGATTTCGGCAATGGGCCGCGGCTCGTAGTAGGTCGGCCCCCAGAAGCTGCTCTTGTAGCAGAAGTCGCAGGCGTGGGGGCAGCCGCGCGACGTAACCATCGTATGGCGAACGAGGTAAGCCCGCGGGTTCATCAGCTCGCGGCGCGGAATCGGTTGCAATGCCGCCGAGCCGCCACAACGCCCGCGGTAGAATTGTCGCAGCCGGCCGTGCCCATAGTCGTCGAGAATTTGCGGCCAGGCAGTCTCGGCCGGACCGATACAGACGGCGTCAGCATGTTCGGTAGCCTCGTGCGGCAGGCTGGTGGGATGCAGCCCGCCAAGCA
>JAJYGU010000058.1 GCA_021784975.1 Planctomycetota bacterium | reverse complement strand
GGCAGCCTGACCGGGGCGACCTCCGACACTTTCGACGTAACGGCGGTGCCGGCCCAGGTGGTGTTTACCACGCAGCCCAGCAACGTGGCGGTGGGGGCGGGCATTTCGCCGGCGGTGGTGGTGTCGGTGGAGGACGCCAACGGCAATGTGGTCACCAGCGACAACTCGAATGTGACGCTGGCCATCGGGACGAATCCGGGCAGCGGGACATTGGCTGGCACGCTGACGGTAGCCGCCGTCAACGGGGTGGCGACCTTCAGCGACCTGTCGATCGATCAGGCGGGAAACGGTTACACCCTGACGGCATCGGATGGGAGTCTGACCGGGGCGACCTCCGGCAGCTTCAACGTAACGTCTACTTCCGGCCCGACCATCAGCCAAGTGCTGGTGGACGCTTCGGCCAGTACGCCAGTGATTACCTGGAACGTGACCGACACTGTGGATATCACCTCAACATCAATCGCGGTCGACGGGGAGACGGTCGCTGTGATTTATGGACCTTACGGAAGCCAGACCGATGCCAACTATGCAGGCCTGATTGGCAGCCAAGGACCCGGCCCCCATTCCTACACGATCACCGCCACCGACGCCGACAACGTCACCAATACGTATACCGACACGTTCACCGTCGATCCGCCCGCCAGCGGCCCAGCCATCGGTCAGGTGGTGGTGGACGCCTCGGCCAGCACGCCGGTGATTACCTGGAACCTGAGCGACACGGCGAACATCACCTCCACCTCGATTGCTGTCGACGGCCAGGCGGTCGCCGTGGTCTACGGCCCCTACGGCAGCCAGACCAATGCCAACTACGCAGGCGGGATTGGCAGTCAGACGCCGGGCATCCACACCTATACGATCACCGCCACCGACGCCAACAACGTCACCAACACCTTCACCAACACCTTCACAGTCGATGCTCCGGCCAGTGGTCCGGTCATTAGCCAGGTGGTAGTGGACGCCTCGGCCACCACGCCGGTAATTACCTGGAACCTGGCCGATGGCGGCGGCATTACCTCGACGTCAATTACCATCGACAACCAGCCGGCCGGGTTCTACGGCCCCTACGGCAGCCAGACCAACGCCAACTACGCCGTCCCGATCGGCAGTCTTTTGCCTACCGTCCATACCTATACGATCACCGCCACCGACGCCGGCAGCGTCACCAACACGTACACGAACACCTTCATCATGCCGGCTGTCCCCGGTGCCCCCGTCATCAGCCAGGTGGTGGTGGACGCCTCGGCCAGCATCCCGGTAATTACCTGGAACGTGGCTGATAGCGCAGGCGTCACCTCGACCTCCATTAGCGTCGACAACCAGCCGGTCGCGGTGGTCTACGGCCCCTACGGCGACTCAACCGACGGCAATTACGCCGGACTGATCGGCAATCTCTCGTCCGGCACCCATGTCTACACGATCACCGCCACCGACGCTGGCAACCTCGCCAACACCTACACCAACACGTTTTCGGTGGCCGCCTCGGCGGCCGCCGCCATCGCCGGCGGTACCGCCGAGGGCGGGACCGCTAAGAGCGACTGGCTGATCGAGGGCGTGGATCCCGCCGTGGGGTCCGGGCACGCGCAAAACTGTGTCGACGCCGTGTTCGCCAACTATGGAGGGTAGACTCACTCGGGCTTTTTGAACAAGTCCAGGAAGCGGTCTTCGTACTCGGCGAAGGCTCCGAGTCGGTCCAGCTCGCGTTTCAATTCATAGGCTTTTGAGCGGTCCTGTTGGGCCTGCTGGAAGAGTTGCTCGATGCGCTGCTGGTCTTCGGGGCCAAGCTCCGATTGCTTTGCCTCCGGCGGCGTGATGGTCTCCCCGCTGGTGGACTCCTGGCTTTGCAAGGCTTGCTGCAGGGCCGAGAACAGTTCGCCCAGTTTCTCTTCGACCGCCTGGGCCTGTTCGCGAAGCTCGGTCATGTCGATTTCCAATCCCGCCAGGGTGGCGAAGGTTTCCAGCACCGCCAGGGAAGCCTTGGGATACGGCAACTGGAGGAAGACGTGCGGCATCTCGCCCAGTAGGCACCCGCCGGGAAGCTGGTTTTCCGCGGCCACCCCCAGCAAGACCCCATTCAGCCCGCCGATCGGCCCCTCCGCCAGGATCTCTACCTCCACCTGTCGCAACTCCCCAAGGATGTGGTCGTCGGTCGCCGCCCCGTACACCCGCGAGGGCTGTTCCGGGGGCATATCGGTGGCAATCGCGGCGAAGGTGAAGACCCGCTCCACTCCCAGCCCGCGGGCAAAATCGATAAGCCGGCGGCAGAAGGCGTACTTCCCGGTCGGCGGTTGGGCTTCGCCGATAAAGACCACGATGTCGTGCCGTCCGGCCGAGTTGTGCCAAACGAAGAACCGGCTGCGGGGCAGGCGTCCGCTGCGAATCAGTCCGGCCTTGACCTCGACCATTTCCACTTCGAACAGGTCGAGGGGCCTGAACTCGGCCAGCAGGTGCATGCCCAGCTTGGCCATCAGATAGAACCCGGCGGTGATGGCCACGTTTCCCATGCCCGGCCAGACGGCTACCAGCCACGGCTTCTTGAGCGTTACCGTTTCTTCACTCACGGGAGTTCACCCTCTGCGAGCCCATGGATATCATATTCGTGAATCGCCGCCAGCAGCACTTCCGCCGTCTTGCGGATGCAGACCGGATCCATGTTGTCCCAGTTGTCGCGCCGATTGTGGTAGTAGGCGGCCGGGTGAGGATCCATGGCGCACAGGGCCGCCGAGGGGATGCCGGCCTTGGAGAAGGCGGCGGCGTCGGTGGCCCCCAAAAAGGTGTTGACGAAACCGATCTGAAGGCCGCAACGACGACCGGCGACTTGGAGCAAGCGGCAGACGCGCGGGTCGTGGGGCACCAGCCCGTTCTGGTCGCGCCGCAGGATGCGCAAGTGCGGGAGGTCGCGAATCGTGTCCAGCGTGATGACGGCGGTCTCCACGTCCTGCCATTGGTACTTGTGCCGCCGGACGTAGGACTTGGCCCCGCGCAGGCCGGCCTCTTCGGAGCCGGTGATGAGATACACCAATTCGGTTTGTTCCATGCGGAGGCCGGCCTGACGGAAATACCGGGCCAGACCGGTAACCGCGAACACACCGCTCAGATCGTCATTCGCCCCCGGCGAAACATGCCTCCATGAGGTATAAGCGATCCCCAAGAGCGCGGTGGGCACAAACGCCAGTTGAAGAACTCCGATCACGCCGCGGACTTTCCCCGGCTCGAAGACCGACCAGCCCATCAGCACGAGCCCGATCAGATGGAGCGAAAATGCCGCCCCCAGACACACCATCGAGGCGTACAAGAGAAGGGGGAACACTCTAGGGAAGCGATAGAGCAGGGTCCACTCATGAGCCGCGTCTGGGTGGGCGTTGAGGACCAGCCGCCGCTTCACGTCGCCGGAGGGCTTCTGAACGCCCAGCACATTGTAAGACGTTCGCTTGGGAAACAGCACATCCAGGAACTGCTTGTAAAAGAGAAACTCCATCAGCGCCACGGTCACCGCCATGCCGCTCAGGACCACCGCCAGCCAGGGAGAGAGCCAATAACCGGCCAGCGCGGCCGCCAATAGGATTCCCGTGACCAGGGGCACGCTCAGGAAGGCCTTGGCAGCCACCGGAAAAGATTCGATCCCTGCTGCGCCGTCGGTCCAACAGCCCAATTCCGCCCGGATCAGGTGTTGGGCCTTGGCCTCGCCCTCGCTGCCGGGAGGTCGCGGACCGCACGACTCGATCACCTGCCTGGTCTTCTCCAGCACGTAGGTTGCCAACTCGTCCAGACAGTGCGAATTGGGCATAGCCGGATCCCCTTTCCCGAACGGGTCAGGCGAAATGCAAAACGGCGTTGCGAAACACTTGCAGGCCGTCGCCGACCGGGCCGGCCTCGCCGCGTGTCCAACGCGGGTGTTGGGTGGGGTCGATGTGCCGCTCCGGATGCGGCATCAGTCCCAGCACGCGGCCGGTGCTGTCGCACACCCCAGCCACGTCGGCCATGGCGCCGTTGGGATTGTCGGCGTGGAGATAGCGGAGCACGAGTTGCCCGGCAGACTCCAATTGGTCGATCGCGGCTTGGTTTCGGGCGACGAACTTGCCTTCGGCATGGGCCACCGGCAGGTACATCCGTTCGATGCCCGCCAGGAAAACGCACTTCTGGCCCCGCGTCTCCAGCCGCACCCAGCAGTCGTGGTAGCGGCCGCAATCGTTCAAGGTGAGGGTGGCGGCCGGGCCGTCCTGCCCGTCGGGCGGCAGCAACACCGGCGACTTCATCAACACCTGTAAGCCGTTGCAGATGCCGAGGATCAGCTTGCCGTCCGCCTTGAACTCGGCCAGGGCCGCGTCCAGGTGGTGCTGAATCTGATTGCCGAAGATGCGGCCGGCGCCGAGGTCGTCGCCGTAGCTGAATCCGCCTGGGATGCAAAGGATTTGAAACCGATCGACTAGCGACAGGTTTTCCAGCAGCCGGTTGATGTGCAGCGTCTCGCTCTTGGCGCCGGCCTGCTCGAAGGCGAACGCCGTCTCGGCGTCGCAATTGGTTCCCGGAGCGCGAAGGACGAGGACGTTGGGCTGGGGCATTCCAGGGGTCCGGGATCGGAGGTCAGGGATCAGAAAATGCGTTGGTTCGATTAGTGATTCTACGATTTCGCCGAGAAAAAGTCACCGATGCGCCTCCGCCGCGATAGGATACATGTCGCATGATAAACAGCGCTAAGTCTACACGGCAGGCTCTTCTGGTGCCAGGGGCTGTCGCCGGCGCGGGCATCGAGACTGCCCAACTGCCCGGAATTAGTCATAGTGACCAACGTGGACTGTCCCGATTTTTGTGGCAGGAGGCCACTAAAATGGGACTGT
>JAJYGU010000317.1 GCA_021784975.1 Planctomycetota bacterium | reverse complement strand
CAGGTTCAGCAGGGTGGTCTTGCCGGAGCCGCTGGGCCCCATTAGGCCCAGGAACTCGCCGTCCGGCACGTCGACCGTGACGCCGTTGAGCACGTCCACCCGTTCACTGCCGCGGCGAAAGAACTTGTGCACCCCGTGGACGCGAACGATGGCGCCGTCGTATGCAGGAGGATCCATATCTGATCGTGATACTTGCCTAGGGTCGCGGGGTAAAAGCCTACCCAACCGTCATTCGCCCACGATGTCCGCATCCTTCGTTCGGCGGCATACTACGTGACCCACAGCGGAAGTTGGGCATCGCGTTTTCGTTTCCCAACGCCCCCATCTTTCCCATCGCCTTTTGGGCTGTCAAAGTAGCCAAGGAACTTCTCTTCCGCCCCAAGCTCCCCTGCAAGCCGCCGGACATCGAGGCGTCGCAGCAACTCCGCGGTAATTGGGCGCTTGCTATCCCAAAAGATGAAAGCCTCGTAGAACGACTGTGCCGGCGGCGAGTTCAAGAGCGATGCGAGAAATAGGGCCTGTTAGCAAGTCTCACAAGGCACGAAGTATGACGTATCATCGAACACGACGGGCCTACCTTCCACCGGACCCACCGGCGCGAATATCAATCGCTTGTAGAAACCGCTAATGGCAACCTTCCAAGGGGCAAAACTATAGTCTCCGACCCCGAAGATGGCGAAACACGGACGGTCGCGATAAATTGAACTTGCACGTCCGCAAAGCCGATCGGCGTGCGACTGCAAATACCTCCACGTCTTCGGCGCCTCGTGCTCGATATGAGCGGTGTCTTCGCTCACCCTCCTTTGAGGCACGAGCATGACTCGGTTGCTCGGGCCTTGTTGGGCCTTACCGAGACCCGAACTTTTCAGCATCGGATAAACGAACGTGTTTTCAAGTTCAACTATTTGGCCAAGGCCATTGCGATACTTGCCGCCCTCTCGGCGCAATTCCATGACTTTCGCACAGTCGTGCTTGATGCCCGACCGCCATTGAAAGGTCTCCGTGCCGCAGAGATGCCTCCAGCGATGATACGCGCTGATGTCCGCCAACAGGATGCCATCTTCGTACCCAATGATCTTCGGCTCATTCGCCTCGGTTAAGTCACGATAGACTCTGGCCTGCCGGTCAGCCGCACCGGGTCGGAAATCAGCGATTAGAAAAACGGCGTCCACAGCCGCATCAAAATGGCGCTCGGCGTCGATTCCATAAATCACGGACCGTTCGACGGCCATTCCATTCCTCCAAGCGTAACAAAGGACTTTGCGGGCGGTTGCCGCCTTGCACAACATCGCCAGCGTCGCTCGCCGATGGTTCAAGGCTTCGACCAAGCGGATGAGCATCCATTCGGAGATGTCGAAGTTGGCCTTGCCAGTGAGCGCGTCGAGGCCGTCATGCTTTTGGAAATTCGACTTGACGGGCAAATTACGGCTGCCCAAAGTGCCGAGTTCCGAATTCGTGACCCAGGGCGGATTTCCCAATACGAGGATCGGCTCAGCAAGATCACCGATCAGACGTTTCCAGTCGGTAGCGAAGAAGTCGGCTTGCATCAGCCTGGTCTTGTGCGCATCTTGCCGCTGATGCAATGCTTGCGACGCTCGCTGGACGTGCGCAGGGTTGATCTCAACGCCAATTGCAGCGCCGACGGTTTGAAACTGATCCAGACCAGCAAGTAGGAAGTTGCCAATACCGCAGGTTGGCTCCAGCAGCGTGGCGGGCTGCAAGGCGCGGTGCGCGAGGCGAGCGCAGACTGCTTGCGCCAGTACCATTGGCGTCTGAAAGTCCCCGTACTCGGCCTTTTGCTTGCCGGTCCCGACCATTGATCACCTCAGCTTCACAATCCCGTCGACCTTGCCTGCCTGTCCGATCACTCGCGCATATTGAAGCCGCCACTGCAAGGCATTTGAGATGGTCAAATACCCTTGCTTACACGGCGCTTCGAGTAATTCCTTCGCAATTCTCGTGGCTTCAATATCGTCTACCGGTAGGTTCTTGTCGTGCATAAGGCCGACCAGGTCTTCAACGCTACAACCAACTTCCAGATGCTTCAAAACCAGCTTTGTCATGCTGAAGTCGGCCGTGCAGCGCTCCTCGACAAAGACGGTGTGGCGAATATTGAGCACAGCCGTGTTCGTCTTCGGATCGTCGGTCTTTTCGTACACAAAGACCAGCAGCGAATCGCCGAGGCCGAAGATTTTCTGTCGGGCCGACTTGAACGGGCATGAGGATTGGGGCTGCGTAATGGCCGTAACTTTCATGTCCACATCCAGGTCGGGAAAATCGATGCCCGACGCGGAGTTGCTGGGAGTGAAAGTGTATTTGACATCAAGGTGTGCGCGAAATTTGTGTTCCAGGTAGGTTCCAATTGCCTTGCCGTCCGTCACCCCATACAAAGTGGGCTCGGGGTACGTGGACTCCACTTCCGCGAACGCACTGGCTTCCTGGCACAGAAGCGGAACCGTCAACTTGGTCTTTGCCACTGCTCTCTCCCGGCATGCGCATCTACTTCTTATTCAAGAACGACACGATCGCCCCCATTTCGGGCTTCAGATAAACGCCTTCCTCGCCTGGGGGCACGGCCACCTTGACGCGGACCGGGATCGCCCCTTTGGCGCGGTCGGCAGTGGGCATCAACCGCGACACGTAGCCTTGGTAGACCCGATCGGGAAAGGCCTCCGCCCGCACCCGGCACTTCTGTCCCCTAAAGATTCGGCTGATGTCCCGTTCCTGGATGTTCAGGTCGACCTCCAGGTCGCTCAGATCGGCCATCTCGCACAGGCTGTAGAAACCCTGCAGGGCGATCGGGTTCACCAGGCTCCCCTCCTCGGCGTTCTTCTTGAGGATCGTGCCCGAAATCGGGGCGCGAATGACGCAGTTGTTCAGCATCCACTCGGCCTTGGCCAATTCGGCCTGGCACATGTTCACCGTGGCCGCTGCCTCGTCATGAGCCCCGCGGGCCAGATCGCGATCGGCCTGGCTGATGGCATTCTTGGGCAACAAGCTGTTCGCCCGCGACAGGTCCAGCGTGCAGCGGGCCAGATGGGCCCGCGCCTGGGCCAGATTGGCCTTGGCCCGGTCGCGATCGGCGCGGTACTCGGTGTCTTCGAGCTCAGCCAGCACCTGGTCCTTGACCACCCGTTGCGATTCGGTGATCCGCAGTTTGACGATCATGCCGCTGACTTTCGGGCTGACCAGGATGTTATGGGCAGGAATGATGTAGCCCTTCGCCTCTAGCGCGATCTCTCCCGAGGCGGCCTCGGCCGGCGCGTTGAGGTTGATCGGTGCGGCTTCGGCCGGGGAGGTCGGCGAGGATCCGTTGATCCGCAGGTAGCTGAAGACTGCCCCACCGACGACCAGCAGCCCGCCGACGGCCCAAAACAGCCGGCGCCTGCCTGACGCCGCGGGCTGGGTTTGCGGTAGGCGGAGGGAACGCACCCGCTGGGTCAACTGTTCGTCACTGGGCGGACGATGCGCCTCCCCGATGTGCGGCTTGGGCGGGGTATGTTCTTGGGTTGCGCTCATGGCGTTCCCTTTCGTGGCAAGGAAGGTAATATCCGCCGGTGCTCGGTGTGGGTGACGATAGGGCGGCCGCCTTTCGCCTTTTCCGCCGCCTGCCCCGACGCCCTCCCGATCAGCGGCGGCGCCAACCCCAAGGCCGCCAGCGAGACCTGGGCGATGTGGGCCGCCAACTCCTCGACCCCATAGTAGTGCTGAAGCTCAGCCTCGTCGATCATGAGCGGAATCACCTTGGCCAGTGAGCGGTACAAGGCGCACTGGCCAATGATGCTGAAGCCAATCTGATGCCGTCGGTGATCGGGCATGTCCGGCGGCAGAATCTCGTCGAGGGTCTCCTGCAACTCCTGAAACATCTTGGAAAAACGATCGCGCAGCATGCGCTTGCCCGCCGGGGTGGGATTCATGATTTCGCGGACCATCAGCCGTGCTTCCCACGGGTCGTCACTCATCGAGAGCAGTTGGGCGAGCAACTGCCGAATGCTCAGTCGCAGTTTCTCCTCAGGAGGGGTACCGTGGTCCCAGACATGAGGATTCTCGTCGCGAACATCGCGGAGGTGGGCCCGCTGCAAGGCCTGTTCGTAAAGCGCCTCCTTACCTCCGAAGTAGTAGTTCACGGCAGCCAGATTCACCTCGGCCGCCTCGCAAATGTCGCGAATGGTGGCGGCCTCAAATCCCCTCTCGGCAAAGACCTCGCCCGCAGTCTCCAGAATGCGCGCCCGTGTGCTATCGCCGGCCATAGTCTCTTTCTAGTGTTAATTCGTGGGCTGATCGCGATGATTGTGCGCGTCCGCTACTAGGTGCAGTCGCTTGCGATTCTATCAAACGGGCGTTTAAAGTCAATGTATGAAACACGTTTTTCAGTCACACTACGCGCCCCGCGGGAAAGGCGGTAGACTACCCATGGATAGGCGCCTCGGTTCTCACTAAACACGGGGCAAGTCGCCGGGTACGGACCGCAGTTCAGCCGGGCAGGTCGCTCCAGACGCCGTCCGCGCGGGGGCCACTCGGGACGAAGAAGGAAGGTTTCCCATGCCGCAAGCCATCGTCGATCCGGAAGAACTCAGGCGCTTCGCCCAGATCCTCAACAAGTTCAACAACGACGTCCAGGAGCGGATCGCCATGGTCAACGGGCAGATGGCCGCCTTGGAAAGGACCTGGCGGGATCAGGAACAGCGGAAGTTCGTCGACGAGTTCCAGCAGCAGATCCAGACACTGGCCCGGTTGATCGAAATCATCGAGCACCACATTCCCTACCTGACCCGCAAGGCCGGGCTGATTGAGGAATACCTGCAGCAAAGGTAGTTGGAGGCCATGGGCCAGCCTGCCCGCGTCAAGTCGATCGAGGTCTTGGAGGTCATCGCCAGCGCCTTGAAGACCTTCCGCGCCGATTCGCTCTCGGCGTTGGACGACTTGGACATCGAGTTGCACCGTGCCCTGGAGTGGATCCACCACGACCGGACGGAATACTGGAAGCGCGAGTTGCGGCTTAGCGAGGAAAAGGTGACCGAGGCCAAGCTGCGGCTCAAACAAGCCGAAACCGCCCGTCGTATGGACGATTACCGGCCGGACTGCGTCGACGAAAAACGCGTCTTGGAGCGGGCGAAACAGCGGTTCCGGGTGGCCGAACAAAAGGTCAAGGCCGTGCAGACCTGGACCCATACCATCGACCGGGCGGTCAGCGCCTGCCAGCAAGCCCGCACCCAGTTCGTGGTCTGGTTGGATGACGATATTCCCAAGGGCGTCGCCTCGTTGAAGCGGATGACCGGCTCGTTGGAGACCTACGTCGCCTTGCAGGTGCCGGTCGATCCCAATGCTCCGGCCGTGCTGGCTGGCGACGCGCGGCGCCCCGCCCTCGGCGAGGCGGACACCGGTGAGGCCGCCGGCGCGGCACCATCAGCCTCTCAAGAATCGGCCGGCGGCGGGCCAGGGGAGGACTCTCCGTCGTGAGACACTCGGACCTCGGTTCGGTCATTTCCAAGCTGAAGGCCGCGGAGGAGGCAATGGACGCGGGCTTCAGCAGCGTCGAAAAAGAGTGGGCGGACGCCGTCCGCCGCGAATTCGAAGAGGACTATGTGGCCCCCATCGAACCCAACGTCAAGAGAATAGTGGACGCCATCGCCCGTCTGGCGACCGTGCTCACCAACGCCGAGCATCAGTGCGGCTCGGATTTCGAATAGCCAGCGGCTAGGGTGCACCTTAGAGAGCCAGTAATGAGCGACCCCCTTTCCTGCGACGGCCCGCGGCAACTGCTGACCGACATCTGCGAGCTGGTCCGGGATCGCGCCTCGGACGAGAAAGCGGTGCAGGCCGAGCTGGCTGCCGGAAGCAAGACCGCCAACGCCGAGCTGGAAGAGGGTCGGCGCGGGTTGGACAAACGCTTGCAGGGTCAGAAGGCGGCCACCGATCAGGAATGCGCCGAGCTGTCGAAGAACACGCACAGCGAGGCGGAGAACAAGCAGCGGATGCTGGAGGAGGAGTACAAGTCGTTGCGGGCCGGAATCCTGGCCCGGTACGCCGCCGATCAAAAGGCCGCCCAGGAGGCGGCCCAGGCCGCCCGCTTTGCGGCTGGCGAGGCTGCCGATCAGGCCCGCGGCGGCCTGACCCTTCCTTTGGAAGATATCTTGGCGGGCCTGGGCACGCGCTGGCAGGAGCTGGAGAAGATTCATCAGCAGGCGGTGGAGTTGCTCTCGCGCCGCGGATACTGGCGGTCATTCCCCGACACCCCCACCGCCGTGATTCTGGAGAAGCATCCCGGCCGGCGGTTCTGCCACGCGCTTGAGGTGGCCCAATCGCAGTTGCGCGATCTCGACAAGCAATTTCTGCCGCGGTTGTTCCAGGGGTTCCGACTGTTTGGGATCCTGATCTTGCTGTTTGGCATGGCGACCTACCCGTTTGGCGCCTATTTCGGTTGGAACAATCCCTTGTGGATCATTGGGGACACGGTGGCATCCGGAGTGGTCGGCATTATTGCCTACCTGATCACGAATTTTTTTGCCGAGCGGCGTTGCGTGGCTGCCTACCTCGACTTGCGACACACCCTGCTGGAGGCCGGCCTGGGCGAGGTCAGCGTGCTCAATTCCGCCAAGGCCGAAAGCCAGTGGCTCGAAGCCACCACCCTGACCCGCCACAAGGCCCAGATCAAAGAGGCCGAAGAAGAGTTGGCAGCCGCCATGGCCCGGTGCGAGCAGCGGAAGGGACGCGAGACGCAGCAGCTTGAGGAAAACTATCCCAAGCGGCAGGCCGAGCTGATCGCCTGGCGCGATCAGCGGCTGAAGGAAATCGAGGATCAGCGGCTTAAGCGGCTGCAGGAGCTGGAACAGCGTCATGCCAACGACTTGCAGGAGCTCAACCGCAAGCATGATGAGGCCTTGCGCGACATTCGCCAGCGGCTCGACCACCAGTGGAACCAGATGGCCGCGCATTGGCGGACCGGCATGCAGCAGTTCCAACAGTCGTGCGAGCAGCTCGACGGCACCTGCCGTGAAGTCTTCCCCGACTGGAACAGCGACGACTGGCGCCGCTGGAAGCTGCCGACCGCGATTCCGCCGGTAATCCGCTTCGGCTACAGCCGGGTGAAACTGGCCGACATGCGCGACGGGGTGCCGGCCGACCAGCGGTTGCGGCCGGGGCGGCTCGAGTTTGCCTTGCCGATCGTGGTGCCTTATCCGCGGCGTTCCTTGGTGTTGTGGAAGGCGGGCGGGGCGGAACATGCCAAGGCGGTCGAGGCCATGCAAAGCACCATGCTCCGCCTGCTGACCGCCGTGCCGCCCAGCAAGGTCCGCTTCACCATCATCGATCCGGTGGGTCTGGGCGACAACTTCTCGGCCTTCATGCACCTGGCCGACTACGACGAGCAGTTGGTGGCCAGCCGCATCTGGACCGACTCCGGCCACATCGAACAGCGGCTGACCGACTTGACCAAGCACATGGAGAACGTGATCCAGGTCTACCTCCGCAAGGAATTCCGCTCCATCGAGGAATACAACGCCTACGCCGGCGAAATGGCCGAGCCCTACCGGGTGCTGGTGGTGGCCAATTTTCCCGTCAATTTTACGGAAGCTTCGCTGCAGCGAATCAAGAGCATCGTGGCCAGCGGGGCCCGCTGCGGCGTATTCGTGATGCTGAGCGTCGACAGCAACCTCCCGCCGCCGCGGAACTTTCAGCTCAGCGACCTGGAACACGATGCCATGCTGCTCCGCTGGGCGAAAGACAGCTTCGTCTGGGAGCACCCCGACATCGGCCCGCTGCCGGTGCGGATCGATCCGCCGCCTTCGGCCGAACGGTGCAAGGAGATTCTCCAGACGGTGGGCAGCGGGGCCAAGGACGCCGGCCGAGTGGAGGTGCCCTTCTCCTGCATCGTTCCGCCGCCGGCCGAGTGGTGGACCGCCGACAGCCGCAACGGCATCGACGTCCCTCTGGGTCGTGCCGGGGCCATGAAGTTCCAACAGCTTTCGCTGGGCAGCGGCACCTCGCAGCACGTGTTGGTCTCGGGCAAGACCGGATCAGGCAAGTCGACCCTGCTGCACGTGCTGGTGACCGATCTGGCGATGCGCTACAGCCCCGACGAAGTGGAACTCTACCTGGTCGACTTCAAGAAAGGGGTCGAGTTCAAAGCCTACGCCCGCGAATCGCTGCCGCACGCCCGAGTGATCGCCATCGAGAGCGAGCGGGAGTTTGGGCTGAGCGTCCTGCAGCGTTTGGACGCCGAATTGCGGACCCGCGGCGATCTCTACCGCAAGCACGGCGTGCAAGACGTCAAAGGCTATCGCGGCGCCCAGCCGGAAGCCAGGCTGCCCCGCATCCTATTGATCATCGACGAGTTTCAGGAGCTGTTCGTCGAGGACGATCGGATCGCCCAGGAGGCGGCCCTGTTACTGGACCGGTTGGTGCGGCAAGGCCGGGCCTTCGGCATCCATATCCTGCTGGGTTCGCAGACTTTGGGCGGGGCTTATACGCTCGCCCGCAGCACGATCGGCCAGATGGCGGTCCGCATCGCCCTGCAATGCAGCGAGGCCGACGCCCACTTGATCCTCAGCGAAGACAACACCGCCGCCCGGCTGCTGACGCGGCCGGGCGAGGCGATCTACAACGACGCCAATGGCCTCTACGAGGGCAACCACCCCTTCCAGGTCGTGTGGCTCTCGGATCACGAGCGCGACGACCACTTGCACCTGATCCACGAGTTCGCCCAACAGCGGCGGTGCGTCCCGCCACCCTCGATCGTCTTCGAGGGAAACACCTTTGCCGACCTAAGCGACAACTCCGCCTTGAGAAGGCTGTTGACCTCACCCCCGCCTCCGGCTCCGCCAACGGCCGTACAGACCTGGCTTGGCTCGGCGGTGGCCATCAAAGAGCCCACCGCCGCCGCCTTCCTCCGGCAACATGCCAGCAACATGCTGATGGTCGGACATCGCGAAGAGACCGCCTTGGGCATCTCGGCCTCCTGCTTTGTCAGCTTGCTGGCCCAAAACCCGCCCAGGGCCGGCGCGGCCGGCGCCTCGGCCCGCTTCTACGTGCTCGACGGCATGCGGGCCGACGTGCCGGAAGCCGGTTTTTGGAGCCAACTGGCCTCGCTGGCCCCGCAAGGGGTCACCAGGGCCGGCGTTCGCGACACGGCCCGGGTGATCGCCGAAATCGCCGACGAGTTGGCGGCTCGGCAGGCGGAAGCCCGCGACGACGCGGCGGCCATCTACCTATTCATCTACAACCTGAGCCGCTTCCGCGATCTGAAGCACGAAGAAGACTTCGGCTTCTCTTCCGACGACGGCAAACCGGCCAATCCCGGCAAGCAGTTCGGCGTCATCCTCCGCGAGGGCCCACCGTTCGGGATTCACACCCTGGTGTGGTGCGATACCTACAGCAATCTCACCCGGATGTTGGATCGGCAGTGCCTGCGCGACTTCGAGATGCGGATTCTGTTCCAGATGAACCCCAATGATTCGAGCAGCCTGATGGATACCCCCGAGGCCAGCCGCCTGGGCGTGCACCGGGCGATCTATTACGACGAAGGCCAGGGGCGGATGGAGAAGTTCCGCCCCTACGGCGCGCCTTCCCGTCAGTGGCTCGCCTGGGCGAAAACGCAGTTGAATTCGGTCCCCTCTCCCTCCGGGACAGGGTTAGGGTGAGGGGAGACAGCAACATGCATACCACTACCATACTCGCGGGTAGCCCCGATCGCTTGTCTGTCGGGGCGGCCAGGCCGCATGAGGTATAAGCCTCGGGGCTGAAACACCGACCCCACCCGCCACCACAACTCTCGTAACGCCTATCCCTTTCAGGAGACTGCCATGGACATGTCAACTTCACGTCGCCTCTTCTTGCAGAGTGTGGGCCTGGGTTCGCTTGGCGTTTTGGCCACCGACGGCCTTGTTGGCACGGCCGCGGCCCAAACGCCCGGCGAAAAGATTCTGGGCGCACAAGGGGTTAAGACTTCCGCCCGGCCCAAAGGGGTCTGGCAGCCGGTTTCCGACCGGAAGATTCGCGTGGGCATTGTGGGCAACGGCGTCTGCAAGTTCGGCCCGTCATTCGGCTTCCAAGACCATCCGAACGTGAGCGTGGTGGCAGTGAGTGATCTGTTTCCCGATCGTTGCGCCGAGATGTCGGTAAAATGCCGCTGCAGCAAGACCTATCCGTCGCTTGAGGAGCTGGTCAAGGACGATAATATTGAGGCGGTCTTCGTGGCCACCGACGCCCCCAGCCACGCCCGGCATTGCATCGACGTGCTCAAACACGGCAAGCACGTGGCCAGCGCGGTACCGGCGGTTTGGGGATCGATTGAGGACGGGCACCGCTTATATGAGGCAGTCAAGGCGAGCGGCAAGAAGTACATGATGTTCGAGACCTCGGCCTTCCATGAAGACTGCTACGCCATGCGGCAGATTTATCACGCCGGCGGCTTCGGTAAGCTGCTGTACTCGGAGGGCGAATATCTGCACCACTCAGCCTCTCAGATCCCGTCCTACAAGAACTGGCGACTGGGCTGCCCGCCGCAATGGTATCCCACCCACTCGAATGCTTATTACGTCTGTGTCACCAACGGGGGTTTCCTGGAAACCACCTGTCTGTCGATGCCCAGCCTGATGAAGAACCTGCACCCGGAAAACAACGCCTACCGGAATCCGTTCGGCAGTGAAATCGCGCTGATGCGGACCAGCGAAGGAGGCATGTCGCGGATGGCGGTCTGTTGGGACCTGCCCGGCACCGGCGGCGAAGTAGGCCGCGTTTACGGCCAGCGGGGTTGCATGATCGGCATGCGCTACCAGGGCGAGGAAGGCCATCTGCCCAACCTGGGGCGGCCGCCCTTGCCGCCCACCGTTCAGCCTGGACACCACGGCGGCTCGGCCGGCCCGCTGATGAACGAGTTCGTCACCGCCATCCTCGAAGACCGCCGGCCGATGGTCGACATCCGGCTGGCCTTGAACATGACGGTGGCCGGCATTATGTCGCACCGGTCGGCCCTGAAGAACGGGGAAACCCTCAAAATCCCACAGTTCGCGTGAGCCACCCGATGACCAAACTGGCCTACTTCGATTGCGCCACTGGGATTAGCGGCGACATGACCCTGGCAGCCCTGGTCGACCTGGGCGTCGCGGTCGAGCAGCTCAACGCGGCCATCGCTTCACTCGGCTTGTCCGACTGCCGCATTGCGGCCAAAGAGGTGCGCAAAAACGGCTTTCGGGCGACGCAGATCACCGTGGAGTGTCCGCCCGAGCAGCCGCATCGTCATCTGCACCACATCCTGGCGATGATCGAGGGAAGCTGCCTGACCGGGCGGCAGAAGGACCTCGCCCGGCGAGTTTTTACCCGCTTGGGGGAAGCCGAGGCCAAGGTTCACGGCCAGCCCATCGAAAAGATTCACTTCCATGAGGTCGGGGCCGCCGATTCGATTGCCGACATCGTCGGCACGGCGGTGGGATTGGATCTGCTGGGGGTGGAACGGGTGGCGGCGTCGCCGGTCCCCACCGGCTCCGGCACAATCCGCATCGCCCACGGTCAGTGCAGCATTCCCGCCCCGGCCACCGCCGAGTTGTTGCGGGGCATCCCATTGGCCGCCTCGACGATCGAAAGCGAGTTGACCACGCCCACCGGGGCCGCCATCCTGGCCACGCTGGCCGAAACGTTTGGACCGCTGCCCGCCATGACCATCGAACGCATCGGTTGCGGGGCCGGGCAAAAGGACTTCACCGAACGGCCCAACCTCCTGCGGCTCTTGGTGGGCCGGGCCGTCGATCCCGCCGTCCAGGGCGGACCGGGGACGGACCAGGTATGCGTGCTCGAAACCAATCTCGACGACCTCAGCGGTGAGCTGATCGGCCATTGCATTGCCCGGCTCTGGGAGGCCGAGGCCTTGGAGGTCTTCTCGACCGCGGTGCAAACGAAGAAGAACCGGCCGGGGGTGATGCTCACCGTCCTTTGCCGGCCCGGCGACGCCCCGGCGATGGAAGACATCCTCTTCCGCGAAACCACGACGTTGGGCATCCGTCGCCGGCTGGTCGATCGGCGGGTGCTCGCGCGGCAAACGCATAGCGTGACGACCCCCTGGGGGCCGGTCGAAGGAAAGATCGGCTGGCCCTCGCCCGACTCGCCACGATTCTCACCCGAATACGAATCCTGCTGCCGCGTCGCCGCCGAGCACAACGTCCCGCTCCGCGAAGTCTACGAAGCCGCCCGAAAGGCGTTCGCAGAAAGCGTGGGGCGTGGACCGTGGCGCGTGAACGGTCCACGCCTCACGCCCCACGAATCCCCGACCTCTGACCTCTGATCCCTGACCTCCGATGTCCGCCATCGTTCGCTTTTCGGTCTCGTTGGAAGACGATCTGTTGGAGCGGTTCGACTGCTACTGCCGGCAAGAGCGGTTTGCCACCCGCAGTGAGGCGGTGCGGCAACTGGTCCGCGACGCGCTGACCAAGCACGCCTGGACCAGCGAATCCCGCGAGGTGGCCGGCACGCTGACGCTGGTCTACGATCATCACCGTCCGCAACTCCGCGATCATCTCACCCGGCTGCAACACGACCACACCGAGCTGGTGATTTCCACGCTGCACGCCCACCTCACCCACGACCTGTGTCTGGAGGTGATCGTCTTGCGCGGCCCATCCGCGAAGCTTCAGCAGATCGCCGCCCAATTGCGCGGGCTGAAGGGCATCTACAAGGGCGAATTGGTGATGGCTGCCGCGGAAGACGGTGGGCGAAAAGCCCAAAGCCGACCCAAAGGCGGAGTTCGGAGGGCGGAAGGCAGAAGGATGAAAGCCCTCATCCCTCCCCCTTCCGAACTCCGCCCTGGCTCATCGGATCCCTGACCCCCGACCTCCGACCCCTGGCCTCTGACCCCTCCCATGAACCGAGTTGCACTGATTACCGGCGGCAGTCGCGGCATTGGACTAGGCATCGCGAAATGTCTTGCTCGCGATGGCTTCGAGCTGGCCCTCTGCGGCCTGCGGGAGCCGGCCGCAGTGGCTGAAATTGTTGGCGGCCTGCGGGAACTTGGCGGCGATGTTCTCTATTGCCGTTGCGACGTGGCCGACGCATCTGCCCGGACCGCCATGTTGGCCGAGGCACGGCGGCGATTCGGCCGGCTGCACGTGCTGGTGAACAATGCCGGTGTTGCCCCGAAGGTCCGCGCCGATCTGTTGGCGGCCAGGGAAGAGAGTTTCGAGCGCGTGCTGCGGACCAATCTGCAGGGGCCGTATTTTCTGACCCAGGCTGCCGCCCGCTGGATGATCGAACAGAAGCAAGCCGAATTCGATTTCCAGGGCTGCATCATCAACATTTCCTCGGTCTCGGCGACCTTCGCCTCCGTCGAGCGCGGCGAATACTGCATCTCGAAGGCCGGCCTGGCCATGGCCACGCAACTCTGGGCGGCGCGGCTGGGGGAGTTCGGCATCCCGGTCTACGAGGTCCGGCCGGGCGTCATTCGCTCCGACATGACCGCCGGCCCACACGTGCAGGAAAAATACGACCAGCTCATCGCCGAAGGCCTCATGGTGCAGCAGCGATGGGGGCTGCCCGAGGACGTCGGCAAGGCCTGCGCGATGCTGGCCCGCGGCGAACTGACCTATTCCACCGGTCAGGTGCTCATGGTCGACGGAGGCATGAGCATCTCGCGACTGTAGCTCGGACGCTTCATTCACCGCAGAGGACGCTGAGGGCACAAAGGCAAATGCAAAATGAAAAATGAAAAATGAAAATTGCAAAATGAAAAATGGCCCTGTTGCCGCGGTTTCATTTTTCATTTTGCATTATTCAGCGTGCAATTCACCTCCGACACTTGTCTGGTGGGCGCCTACCATACCTTCAGCGTTGTTGGGCCGGCGCCCGGGTGCTCGAAGGGGCCGGGGGTTGGTTGGGTGCCGCTCCTGAGCCTGCCGAAGTAATCGGTGTCGATCAGTAGCGGCGAGCCGTCGGGATTTTCGTAGCCGAGCCCAGGAACCCGCGCCTTGCCCAACAGGGCGGTAGTCACCAGTTCGGTCTTCGCCTTCTGCGCCGCCGCATCCATATCGAAGTGAACATACACGCTGTGGCCCTTCTCGATGAGCGTGATTTTCGGATCGACGCCTTCCTCCACCGCATCGTTGGCTTCCTTCGCGTAGGGCCGCGCGCCGTTGAAGTAGACATTGCCGCCGGCTTGCAGCGGGAACTCGCGGGCATCGTAGACGAACAACCCCCGCGAACTGTGGCCGCCCCGGCCGACAAAAATGTTGTTGCAAAAACGGTCGTCGCCTCCGTGGATGTTCGTCAGCCCGGCCACCTCGGTCGAATGGGCGCGGTGGTAGGGGGTAGACCGCGACAACTCCGGCCGGCTGACGATCTTGCCGGTGATGAGATTGTGCGCGTAGGCGCCCCCTTCCGACATATCCAACAAGCTGACGTTGGACAGCAGCAGGTTGTTGTCGACCAGGAACGGCCCGTGATCAACCTCCACGAAGATATCTTCACCCAGGTTCTCGTGGAAGAGATTTTGCGAGACCCGCGTACCCTGGGCCATCCAGTCGAGCCATAGCCCCCGGCAGGTGCGGTAGATGTGGTTGTGGCGGATCACCACGTCGATGGCGGCGTGCAACTTGATGCCGGCCATCTCGGCCCCGGAGAACAACTGGCGGACGTGGATGTCGTGGATGGTGTTGCCGCTAATGACGCTGAAAATGGCCCCCAGGCTGCCGACGATGCCCGCCTGCTCGCAATGGGAGATGGTGTTGTTGCGGACGATGTGGTGGCCGATGGTCTCCTTGTTCCAACCCTTGCGGAGGGCCCGCTGGATGGTCTTGACGTAGCCCTCGGCGGTGTCGGCCGAGGTGTTGTCCCATGGGTCGCCATATTTCCCCAGTGAGATGCCCGAGCAGACCGAGTAGCTAATCACATTGTTCTCGATGATCCAGCCCTTGCTCCAATGGGTGCCGATCAGGCCGACCTGCTCGGCGGTGGGCGGGGCCCAGTTAGTGGCCGCATCGCGGAGGATGAAGCCGCGTACCGTAATATAATTGATGCCGGTCTTCTCGGGGTAAAACACGGTGCGGCGGACGTTGATCTCCACCAGCTCTTCGTTGGGGGCGACGCCCTTGAACTGCGCCCAGATGGTGGTGTGGCTGTGGTTGACCTGGGCGAACCACAGGCCGGTGTCGCCCGCCGGCTTCATGACGTCGCCCAGCCTGGCGGCCTCAGCCAACCACTGGCCGTTGAGGTAAACGGCCCCGGTATGGTGCTTTCGGCCTTTGGGGTTGAACCAGTCGCCGTGGATCAGGTCGCGATAGGGATTGAAGCGCCCGAAGTAGGAGTTGGGCAGTGTGGTCTTCCAGACGTCGCCCTGCACCTTTACCCAATTCTTGACAACCTCCGAGCCCTTGATCTCGACCTTCTCGCCGGGGGCAGCCTGGTAAACAATCCGCGTCTGGTCGGACTGGCCGCCACGCGGGGGCGCGATGCGTTCGCGGTAGACGCCTTTATGCACCGTAATCGTGTCGCCCGGCTGGGCCAGGTTGGCGGCGTGCTGGATGGTGCGGAAGGGAGCGGCCAGCGTGCCAGGATTAGTATCTCTGCCGCTCAGGGCAACGTGGAACTCGGTGGCCTGAGCTGCAACCGGCAGTGCCAGCAATAGGGTGGCCGCCAAGGTTATGAATGCGGGTCGCGCGATGGTCCCCTCTCTCTCCGGCAGAGGGCTAGGGTGAAAGCGGTTGGAAGCAGCGGTTCGTAGAGTCATTGCAGATTGCTCGTCTTCGGGAGCAAACGAAGGTCTCGATTGTTGCCGGCAACGGCGGAGGCTCGAAGCAGGCGCATCCGCCATCTTTGCAACGATCATACCTGACGCCCACGAAGCCCACAACCTTTCGACCGCGACGTACCTGGAGGCATTAACCGCGACTTGGGCCAGGCAACAGGGCTCCTGCTGGTTGTCCCTCATTTTCCAATGCAAAAGCGGCTGAAAATCCGCTCCAATACGTCGTCTGAGTGAATGTCGCCCGCGACCTTGCCAAGCTCGGTCAGCGCTTCGCGGAGTTCGGCGGCCACCAGCTCGTCGCCCGGAGCGCCGCCGGAAGCAGCGATTGCCCCGGCGCGCTGCAGGCATTCGGCGGCTGCTCGCAGCGAAGCGTAGCACCGCGCGGCGGTGGCAGCCACCACCCCGCCGGCCTGGCTGTCCGCGGCCAACACCGCGCGGCCCAATGCCGTCTGCAAGGCGGCGATGCCGGCCCCGGTGCGGCTGCTGGTCTCCAAGGCCGGATAAGCACAATCGGTCTGCCGCGGAGCGTCACACTTGGTCAGCACCACGAACCGCCGATCGGCCGGCTGGGCAAGTTCCTCCCGCTCCCATGGATCGAGCGGCCGGCTGGAATCGATGCACAGCAGCTCCAGGTGAGCGGTGCGGCGCTGCTGGGCGGAGGAGACTTGCGCCGCCTGGTCCGCACCAAAAGGGACAGGCACCGTTTTCGGCGACAACGGCGAGGGAATGGTAACGTCCAAGGCGCCGAAAACGGAGCCAGCCCCCGGCGGCTTCTGCACGCCGGCCGTGTCGATCAGATCACAGGGGATTCCGTCGAAGTTCAACGTGGCCAAGAGATAGTCACGGGTCGTGCCCGGATGATCGGAGACGATGGCCCGCGCCTGGCCGGCCAGGGCATTGAAGAGGCTGCTCTTGCCCGTGTTCGGCCGGCCCACGAGCACCGCGCGCAGCGGTGCGCCGGTCGCACCGCGCGATTCCATTTGTCGCAGGATCGCCGCCAGGCTGGCTTCGCCGTCGGCCAGTCGCTGCTTCAGTTCGTTGCCAGTGATGAAGGCAATGTCTTCGTCCGCAAAGTCGAGGCCGGCCTCCAGCTCGGTCAGCAGGTCGAGCAGTGCGCCGCGCAGCCCGTGCAAGGGTGTGGCCAGGCCGCCCGCCAGTTGCGCCAAGGCAACCTCCAGTTCCCCTTCGCTGGCGGCGTCGATCACTCCCAAGACCGCCTCGGCCTGGGTGAGGTCGATTCGGCCGGAGAGGAAAGCGCGGAGCGTGAACTCTCCGGGGACGGCCGGCCGCGCGCCGGCGTTGCACAAGGCTCGCACGATGGCCTGCACCAGCGGCGGCGAGCCCAGGGTATGGATCTCGGCCAGCGGCTGCCGCGTGTAGCTTCGCCTGCCCGGCCACCAAAAAACCTCCGCCGGCCACGGCGCCCACAAGCCGGGCAGCAGCAGAGCCCCGTGAAAGGCGGTAGGCGCGGCCGCGACCGGCAGATGGCCGCCCTCGGCTGCTCGGAAGCAACTCTCCACGCATTCTCGCGCCCGCGGACCGCTGAGCCGCACCACCGCCCGCGCGGCGCCGCCCGGCGGTGAGGCAATGGCCACGATGGTGTCGTCAAGAACCAGCATGCGCGTGGGCCGAGAGGGACCGTCCCGTTTTGGCGGCCATGACGGGCGTATCGAACAGCCAGGTCTTCGCAGCCGCGAAAATCGGGACAGTCCCCAGCTATTTCTTTTTCGCCTTGGCCTGGGCGGCCTGGGCCGCCTGCCGGGCACGGGCCTTGGCTTGGGCCCGCGTCTCGCCGCTGGTGCCGCCTTGGACCGGCTTGGGCTTGGGCAAGAACTGCCGTTCCCCCAGGCCCCATAGGCTGGAAGCGATGAAATACAGGCACAGGCCGCTAGCCACCTTGTAGAACAAGATGCCCATGAAGATCATCATGTACTTCATGATCTTTTGCTGCACGGCCGCCTGCTCATCAGCGGCCGGAGGCATGAACATCTTTTGCTGGGCGATGAAGAGGAAGACCGTCAGGATGGGCAGCAAATTGAAGTAGGGTCCGAGCCAGAAGATCCCCGGACCCTTGACTACGAACCCCGGCATGAACCCGCTCCAGTTGAAGAGCATGTCCGGGGCGGCCAGGTTCGAGCACCAGCGAATGGCATACGTCAGCAACGGGGCGTCGCGGAGGGCCACATCCACCTTCAAGGCATTGTAAAGCCCTATGAACACCGGTATCTGGATGAAGGCCGTCAAGCACCCGCCCAGCGGATTGTAGTTGTGCTTGCGGAACAACTCCTGCTGGGCCCGGCTCCTGGCCTCCAGGTCTTTCTTGTATTGCTCTTGGATCCGCTTGATCTCCGGCTGCAACTGCTGCATCTTCAGCGCGCCCAGGGCCTGCTTCCGGCTGAAAGGAAACATGCAACCCCGCACCAGGATCGTCAACAGGATGATGGCGATGCCGAAGTTGTGGAACACACCGTAGAAGAAGTGCAGAATGGATACCAGCGGCACGGCGATCCATTCAAACCAGCCGTAGTAGACCAGGCTGTTCAGCCCGTACGGCGTCAGGATGCCCGGCTTCTTCGGCCCGACAAACAACTTGAACTTGTGAACCAGGGCGCCGCCGGGCTTCAGCTCGCCGGCCACGCTGACCAGTTGACAGGAGGTGTTGGCCCAGTTGGGGTGATTCTTGTCGACTTCGCCCACCCGCAACGGTCGAAGCTGCTCGAACCATATTTCGTTGGGGTCGCTGCGCTCGGGCATCAGCACGCCGGAAAAGTACTGGGAGTCGATGCCGATGAACTTGACCAGTTGACCCGGGTATTCGGCCCGGGGCTTGGGGAGCTTCTTGTCGGCGGCGATCGTAGTGGCGCTGATCTCTTCCGGCGCACCGCCGAAGGAGACGATAAAGTCCCGCAGGCCGGCGCCGCCCCAACTCCGGCTGACTTTCAAGGCGTACCACTTGCCCTCGTCGGGCAGTCCATTGGGGCCGTCCAGCCGATAGGCCACTTGGTGAGCCCGACGGCCGGTATTGCGGATCTCGATCTGGAACTCGAGGTTGTAGGCCGGGAAGTTGCTGTCGGCCTGCGACGCCGCCGGCACCTTGACCAGCCGATAGGTCTTGAGGATTTCCAGTCCCTTGTCCGCCAGCAACCGGCGGAATTGGGCATGTTCTTGGTCGGCGGCCACCACTTTCCAATTGGCAGTGCGCAAATCGACCCCCTTCAGTTCCTGCCCGACTTCCAGGTCGCTTTCCTTGCCGGCCTCTTCGGAACCGATCTTCTGATCGTCGAACTGCTGCAAGGTCAACAACATCGACAACGGATCGTCGTTTTCCGGCCGGATCATATCCAGCGGACGACGGCGAAGTGTCGCTTGGGCCGTCGTCTCCTGGCCGCCCCGCGAGAACGACAAGGATACCGTTTGATTCGGGCGGGTGGCCTCCAGAATCGCCTGCAACTCCCGGCCGCTCACCACCGGCTGGCCGTTGACCGCCTTCAACAGGTCGCCCGCTCTGAGACCAGCCTTGGCCGCAGGTGTTCCCGGACCAACCACCTGGACCGGACAACCGCCGCGATGGACGCCGGTGTCCATGATGAGATTGCCCAAGTAACCGCTGCGGTCGTCGATGTCGCAGTAGCTCGGACTGTTCAACTCGATCCGGTCGACTGCGGCCCCCTGATTGGTTAAGGTTACCAGCATCCGGTACGGATCCTTGGGATCGGCCGAGCCGAGCGTGATCCACTGTTGGGCGAGGGCGGGCTGCGCCGGCGGTTTGGTGGGGGGGAGTTCCTTGTGTTTTGCAGCCTCGCTCTTCCCGCTTTTGGCCTTTGCAGGCCCGCCGGCAGAGGCCGTCTTGGCTGGCCCGGCGGCCGGTTTCTCGTGCGCCTTCTCGGCCGTTGCCGGTTTGGCGGTCTGGGGCTTCTTGGCTTTCTCCGCTCCGCCAGCATGACTAGCAACGGCTTGGTGCCCGGGCGGTGGCGGCCGGTGCGGCCCGAACTTTTGCAGCAGCGCGAAATAGCTGAGCAAAATCGCAAACGAAAGCACCAGAAACAAGACCAGGCGACGTTCCATAAGCTTGACTATTGCATGCGGAAGAGAAAGAGCCGATCCGCTTGGTTTTTGCGGCCCACTGCCCCGTCGGCCCCAGGAAGATTTCGGCCACCCGTGCGGCTAGCGTCCATCGCGAAGCCGGTCGCCGAGAAAATTGTCCAACTCGGGGATTGCGTAAATCTTGGCGATCGTCTTCTCGAAGGGGTATTCCACTCGCCGGAACCGCACCACCTCGTCTTCGAGGACAACGTAACAGGATCGCGAATCGCCGTCGCGGGGCTGGCCCACCGATCCGACGTTGATCATCGCCTTCTCATGGCCCAGCCGATACTCATAGCCGAGCTCCTCCGGGCTGAAGAAATGGAAACTCTCGGTAAAAACTCCGGGCACGTGAGTATGCCCTTGAAAGGCATAACGCGGAACGAGGAGAAACACGTTTTCCAGCTTTCGCCGGTTGTAAATGTCTTCGGGAAACACGTACTCGTTGAGCGGATTTCGGGCGGAGCCGTGGACGAACAGTAGGTTGTTTTCGGTGTGGGTCCGCGGCAGCTCGCCCAGGAAATTCCAGCGCCGTTGGCGGGTCTCGGCGCTTCCCGAGCCGTTCTCCAGTTGGTTGCGGGTCCAGAAGATCGCCCGCTCCGCCCCCGAGTTGAACCCTTCCGGGTCAAACAAGGCCCCCTGGTCGTGATTGCCCAGCAGGCACACCCGGCACTTCATGATCTTGTCGATCACTTCAGCCGGGTTGGGACCATAACCGACCAGATCACCCAGACAATAGATCTCGGTAATCCCCTGGCTTTGAATGTCGGCCAAGACCGCTTCGAGGCCTTCAATGTTGCTATGAAGATCGCTAATGAGGGCTCGTTTCACTCGATTAGACTCTCACGCTCCCCGACCTTGCGGCCCAAGAGGATTTAGGAAGATTGCGCCCTAAGTGTATGTACCTCATAGTCTATTGTCGCACCAGAGCATGGTCAAGTCGAGATGCCCCTTGCGGACCACCTGCCGATTAGCCAAGCTGAGTATCGGCGGCGACGTTCGCAGATTTCGCGGCAGGGAGCGCCCCAATTTTTCGCGGCGGGGACTGTAGCGATTTTTGCGGCAGAAGGCCGTGAAAATGAGACGATCCCCTCATGACAGACCGTGAAATGGGGCGGTCCCCGCCGCTCGACCCAAGAATTCCGACTATGCGCATTCTCGCCATCGAAACTGCCGGCCGAACCGGTTCCGTGGCCCTGGCTGAAGACGCTAACATTTTGTTGGAATTAGAGTTAGATCAGAGTAGTCGTAGTGCGCAGTCGCTTGCCCCGGCGGTACGGAAGGTGCTGCGCCAGGGGGGATGGCAGCCGGCAGACGTGCAATTGGTGGGAGTGACCATCGGGCCGGGTTCGTTCACGGGTTTGCGAATCGGTGTCACGACTGCCAAGCTGTTTGCCTACGCCGTCGGGGCCGATGTGCTCGGCATCAACACGCTCGAAGCGATCGCCGCAGCAGCCCCAACTGAGACGGTCACCCTCTGGGCCGTGATGGACGCACAGCGCGGCGAGGTGGTGGCTGGCCGCTTCGTTCGCGACCCGGCTGACGGCTGGGTCAAACCCCAAGGACCACAGGAACTCCTTCTACTCGATACCTGGCTGGGTCGATTGGCGCCAGGCGACCGAGTGGCCGGCCCGATTCTAAGTAAAATCCTTGGCCGGTTGCCGGGAGGGGTGGCAGCGCTTGAGCCCAGTGCCTGGTCGCCTCGGGCGAGCCAAGTAGCCCGCCTGGCGGCCCGAGACTACGCCGCCGGCCGCCGGGATGACCTTTGGAGGCTGGTGCCGGCCTACGTCCGTCCTAGCGCCGCCGAAGAGAACCGGCAGGCTAGTCGATCTACTTCCTAGCCCGGGTCCGCCCGCTACTCCAGGCGCTTGGCAAACGAGACAACGACCCTTGACGGACCCAAGGGGGCCGCCCAAAATGAGGTTGCAAAGACGACTCCGGAGGGTAAGCGAATGGCTAGCGGCCACACTGGAAATGTGGTGCCCCAGTAATGGGGTTGCGGGTTCGAGTCCCGTGCCCTCCGCTCGGAAGTGCGTTGCCTGAAGGGGTTTCCGACGTTGCCGCGTCGGGAGCCCCTTCGGCGTTTTCGGCCTGCTGGGGCTGACTGTTGCCAAAAGTGTTGCCAAGCCGCGGTTTGTTGCCGCCCTCCCAATCACGGCCCCACAATTCATCCGCCACCGAGTCGGCATCCATCGTGACGTAATACTTCATCGTGGTGGCAATCTCCGAGTGACGCATCAGCCGCTTTAGCACGGCGGGCATCACTCGCTTTGCCCACCTGGTCCCGAAAGACCGGCGAAGATCGTGG
>JAJYGU010000500.1:1417-4868 GCA_021784975.1 Planctomycetota bacterium | reverse complement strand
GGTCCTCGGGTTGGAATTCGACGCCGCTCTGCCCGCCTACCGCCAGTTTCATCGGGACCTGCTGTTCCAGCATACCGGCGAGTCGCTGTTTCAGCCGTTTTTCATCGGCCGGGTGTGCGAGGCGGTGCTGCAGCAGGGCGGACCATGGCAGCAGAGCGATCGCATCGTGCCGGCGGCCTTGCGTCGCCTGAACGACTATCTGGGCCACCGTCCGGTGGCCGTGCTGCGGACCGAGCAGAAGCTCCAGCCCTACGAGCACGAGTGGGTCCGCCCGATCCCCTTGTGGATCCGCGGGGCCGGGGCGGCGTTCGGCCCTTGCCAGGAGATCGTCCGGGCCGCCTTGGCTATTCTCGACGCCGCCTCGCCGAGCTTGCTGTTCGACGCCATGTTCTCCCCCGAGCAACTGGACGAACTGGCCGTCGACCCGCGGGCCTACGATTTCGACCATCCGGTCAATAAGCGTCCCAACTACCTGTTCGGCCAATGGGACCTGACTACCCTCGACAACGCCGGTCGCAGCCGCCGCTTCGTCCTGCAACAAGTCGCCCTGGAGGCCATGCTCGACCGGCTCGCCCGTCATGGCGACCTGCCGCACCAAGAGGTGCTCTGGGAAGAAGCTGCCGTGCTGGCGGGCACGATGTTGATGGGCTCGGGGGTGAGCGGCGACCGGCCCGACGCCCACGACTCGAACATGACTTTGGGGAAATTGGTGCAGCGCATCGCCGTGTACCGCGACGCCTTTTACGAACAACTCCTCAGTCGTTTGAAAGGGAGCCAGGCCGAGCGGTTGAAGGCCGAGGCCCTTCGCCTCCGGCAGCCGTTCGGGGCGGCGAGGCAGCATTTCAACCAGTATCTGGCCCAGCGGCGTGCCCGGCAGTTGCAACACGTCCACCTGGCGCAATTATTCGCCTCGATGGGATACACCGAAGCCGCCCGGCGGCAGGCGGAGATTGTGCCGGTGGCCTCGGCGCGGATGTCGTGCCAGGTCCGTTGCCACCTGACCAGCGGGCATCGGGCGGTCGAGGGCGGACGGCTGGAGGAAGCCGCCAGCCAACTCGCGCCGGCTCAAGACTTGCTGCACCGGGCCATCGCCTGCGGCGCGATGGTCGATCCTTGGAACATTTTGGGATTCGGCGGGCAATACAGCCTGTTTCCGGCGGTGGAGAACAGCATTACCGATCATCGCATCGACGAGCTGCTGGACCTGGTCAGCGGCATCTTTAGCCTGCACGTCGAGATTTGCCGGGCAGCCACCGCCAGCGGCGACACCCGCTTGCACGAGACGATCCTGGACAGCCTGGCAGCCTTTGCTCGGTGGTGGGACAAGTTCGCCTCGACCGAGGTGGATTCGGTCGAGGGCATTTCCGGCCGGGAAACGGTGGCCTCGGTCGAGCAGGTGACCGCCGCCCTGCGTTGCTGGCATGAGGCGGGCACCGCTGCCAGCGACGTGGCCTTCTGGCGGCGGCACGTCCGGGAGTTCGCTTCCCCGAAGGCTTTCGCCCTGGTGATCGAGACCCTGCTGGACCGCCGCGACCCGGTGGCGGCCATGGCCCTTTTGGTGCAGTGGCTCAGCCAGGCCGACCACGTCCCCTTGGTCGAAGAAGATTTCTCCTTCCATGACCTGGCTTTGCTGTGGATGGAAGACCTCTGGGGCGATGGAAAAGCTGCCCAGAACCGCTTGTGCGACGACCAGGGCCACCCGCACTCGGGTATCCGGTCGGCGTCCGCCTCCGGGCCGACCCCGCCAAAAGTGCCTGACACCTCTTCCGCTCCCTCTTCTGCCAAAGAGGTCCCTGACACCTCTTCCGCTCCCTCTTCTGCCAAAGAGGTCCCTGACACCGTTTCCGCGGCTGAAGCTTGGGCTTTGGCTCGCAAATTCCTGGACTATCTGGAGGCCAACGCGGAGGACTACGGGCGGGTGCCGCGGTTTGAGATGGGGGCCGGCGACTGCGGGGCAACCGACGACTACGAAGAGTCGCAGGAAGAAGGGGAGGACGAAGATGATCTGTTCGGGGCGGCCTACGAAGGGGTGAGCTACCGGGATACGACGGACGACGGCGTCGACGGCGAGATGTTCGAGGTCGGCCCCAGCGACAGCGAATTCGAGCTGGTCCGCGAGGCCGAACGGATTATCGACCGGCTCGGTTATCTGGCCACCTTGGCACAGCTCTGGAAGCTCACCGCCACGGCCTCGGTGGGCAGCCAGATCGCCGGCCGCCAGGAGGCGTTGTCGGCCTGGCATGGGCAGGCGTCGGTCTATCATCGGCAGTTGCTGGAGCTGTTGGCCTCGGTTCAGGGCTACCGGATTCCCGCGCCCCGCGGCACCCAAGACTCGCTGGTGGAATACGATCGCCGCCGCGGCGTGAAGGAAACGCTGTTGGAGGAGATCATCGACGCCTGCGTGGAAATGGGCGACGCCGCCCGGATGATCCGGGCCAGTATGGGCCGCCGGCCGGAGTCGGCGGGGGCGGCGGGCTGGGAAGGTCCGGCCGGCGAGGCATTGGCGGCCGTGTTTCGCGGGGATGCGCGGGCGGTCCGCGAGGTGCTGCCCGGCCTGCTGCGGCAGTTGCGGAAGCAGCCGCTGTTGTACGTGGCCCTGGGGCGTGGCGGAAAACCGCAACGGATCGCCGCCTCGCGGGGCCTGCAATACGTGCTCCGCCGCCTGCTGGCCTACCTGCCCAGGCTGGGGCTGTTGACCGAGACCTGCCGCCTGCTGGAAACCGCCCAGAAGATGGAGACCGAGCATCCCGTCGGTCCGGGCGCGATCACCGAGTTCGATCGGCTGTTTGACATCGCCAGCCAGGGCATCGTCTCCTGCCTGGTCGAGTCGTCGGCCGGCTGGCGGTCCCGAAACCAGGCGAAGGCCGGCGGCGTCGAAATGGAGCTGATCGACTGCTTGGAAAAAACCATCGAAGCGCTGTTGCGCTGTTGGCTGTCGCACAGCCGCGGCGTCCGCCTCTCGGTGCTCGAGACGGTCACCGACTCGCGGCGCTGGCGAAGCCTCAAGCAATTCATCGAGCGCTATGGCAGCGATCTGTTCACCCAGCACTTCATGAACCTCGGCAACCTGCGCGGTATTCTCCACCAGGGCGTGGCGGCCTACCTGGACTCGCTCCAAGAAGAGCCGGACGGCGAGGCCTCGCCGCGTCTGCTCTCCGAGTTGGGCAGCGCCATTGCCCGCGACGAGGCCGCCTACTGGCTGGGCGTAGCCATCGAGGCAGTGGTGGAAAACTACGGCGAATATGTCGACTACAACAGCATCACCACCCAATCCGACCGGGGCGAGATGCTGTATACCTTGTTGGACTTCTTGCGGCTGCGGGCGAGCTACGACCGGCTGGCCTGGAATCTCCGACCGGTAGCCCTGACCCACGAAGCCCTGGTCCGCGCCGGCCGCGAGAAGGCCTCGGAAATCTGGCGGCGGGCGGTGGCCGAGCGAACGGCGACCATC
>JAJYGU010000500.1:0-1407 GCA_021784975.1 Planctomycetota bacterium | reverse complement strand
AGCAGTTCCAGCGGCTCAGCAAGAAGTACGGCATGCATTTGCCCAGCATAGCCGACCATCTGGGCGAGCGATTTGTCCGCCCCTTGGAGGTCGCCCGGCTTTGCTCCCTGGTGCGGCCGGCGGTCGAGGAGCTTCGCGACGGCCGCGAGCCGGTGGCCTTTCGCCAATTGGAGTCGCACCTGGCCCCGTTCACCACCGATGCCAGCGGCGCCGGCTTCGAGCTGCCGGGCTGGCTGGAAGCGCTGGAGCACGAGGTGCAGCAGGCGCAGTGGGACGGCGAAGAGCCCGACGAAGAGCTGGCCGATCTGTACGTCCACCTCCCTCAGGTGCGACTCTCCCACCGAGAGGCCGATCGTCAGGTCCGCCAGATCAGCAATGATGCCGAGCTTTGGTAGGGGCACCAGTTGGGGTCAGGCCGGGATTAGGGAGTAGCAAGCTGGCGCTCAAGCCTTTGCAGCCTTCGCTGCAAGTCCACCGTGCCCTGCTCCGCTCGTCGCACTGCCCGTCCTATGCCGCTGGGGTCCCGATCGCCTAACACGGCGGCTGATTCACCAGCCGAATAGCCGAACCGACGCCGCACCAAGTGTGCGGCCCCCGCGCGGGCGGCATCGTCGCTTCGCCGCCCCAGGGCCCAACGGCTGGGCTCCACCCCGAAGTGCGCGGCCACCGCCGCGGCGATCGTCGCCAGGTCCGGGCGGTGACGCACCTGCTTGAGTTGGGGTATCTGCCATTGTCGTGCTGCATGCCGGCCGACAGGTTGGCCTCGGGGGTTTCCACAAAGAGGTGATCGTGGTTGCTCATGAGCACGAAGGTGTGCAAGCGCCAGCCGTAGACCTCGGTGGTGCGGCGGAGCCAGTCCAGCCGTCTCTGCCGGTCGGCGTCGTCGCGCACAATAGCCTGCCTCCCATTGACGCGCGAGATCGCGTGGTAGAGCGCCCCGGGAAGTCGATGCGTAGCGGCCGTGCCATGCGCCGATTCTACCCGCTCTGTACCGCTGCCGCAATACTAATCCCTACTCCCGGTCTGACCCCAAAGCGACTCTTCACCGTCACTCTTAGGACGAGGGGGCGGGAAGGTGGTCTCCTTCCTGACGGTTATCGAGTCCCGCTGGACGGGAATGCCAGACGTATAGCTGAACCAAGATAGTCAGTCGGGTCTGAATAGCCGTGAACAGCGAGCTGGATCGCGTGACACTTTCGCCAGAAATAGGCCAAAGTCGAGTTGCTCCTCCTCGGGGATCGAAACGGGGGGATCGAAACGGGGACGCAGCTAGTTTTAGGCTGTGGTTCCCTTCGGACGACCTTCGCCACGCAGCGTGTGGAGCAGGCCCAATCGCCTAGCTTGACCTTCCTGCCATGCCTCCTCGCCATAGGGACGGTTCCTCGCGATGCACAACTGAATCTTCTC
>JAJYGU010000115.1 GCA_021784975.1 Planctomycetota bacterium | reverse complement strand
ACGGAATCTTGGCTTCGTCCACGATCTCGATGACCCAGATCTTCTTCACGCCCTTGGTCTTGCCGGTCCCCGTGGCCTTGGCCATGTCGCTGGCGAACTTGGCCCGGCGAACAGGGATTTCCTTGCCCGCATGGTTCCCCCCGATCACGAGCAGCTTGATTTCCACGGCCACTCCCCCCATTCCGTCCAAGCCGGCCGTCGATTTGGCACCCCCAAGGACGATTCCATTGTACAAGCGTCCGAGGGGTTGCAATAGCTGCGTGCTTTTTGCCTTTGCCGCGCGATAGTCTAGAGAAACTGTATTCCTACCTCTTCGTTACCCCGCCTCGCGCTTCAGCGTAAGCCGGAAGTCAATCGCATCAAAAACATCGGCGAACGCCTCTTCCACCCTCGCCAGACATCCGCAGGTTGAGTAAATGGCATCGTGCAGAGTGATCACCGGCACCCGGCCCACAAGCCGCGGGGCCACCTGCTCGATCACCAGCCAGCTCTCCAACCGTTGCAGCCGGCGAATGAGTTCAGCATGGTCGTTCCCGTTGACGGCGTGTATGAAGGCATAGACATCCGGGAACTCGCGACGGAACGTCCGCTCCACAAAGCTCGGGTAGCGGCCGCGCTTGGCAAGAACGTCGCGGAGGAAGGCCAACTTCACCGACGGGCGGTCCAAGCCCGAAAGGTCCATCAGGCGTTCGTAAAGCCGGCCACAGGCGACGAGCGAGGCGAAGGCGTCGAGCGAGGGGGAGGGGCCAGCGGCGGCAGCGGCGAGCGGGGGCGAGGGGAGGGAGGGCAGAGGGCAGAGCGGGCGGGGCACGGGCAGAGTATGCTTATATGTTGCGCGGCCTTTTAGCCCGTTGGTGGGGGTGTTTCGGGCCATTTCGAGCGCGAGCAGGGCGGGCTGGGCGCAACAAATATCGACGCTTCCAAGCGGCTCCCCGCCGATTCGCAGTGTGTGGCGGAGCTCGCGCTTCAGCCCAGTGATTGCGTTGAACACCCGTCCTGTGGTGCTGATGGAAAACGGGAACTCACGATGGCACAAGTGACTGACCAACACGTCCTGGCAAAGGCGGCAGTGCCCTGGCAGGCTTTCCAGGATCGCTTCCGCTTCCGCCACGTCGATTGACAGCCGCCGCTGTTCGGCATCCAGTGCATAGTGGATCGGTTGCCAACGAGTTTTGGATTCCTCGGCATCCCGCCGTTGCCGCTCTTCCGCCAGCCGGTGGAGTAGTCCTGGATCGACGGCCGGTACTCGGAGGCACCGGTCGCCAAGATACCGCTTCGCAAGGCGGTAGCCCTTGCACTTGACACCCACGCAGTAGGGCGAGATCTCGATCGCACCTTGTTGCAGGCATCCGATAACGCCTTTGGCATGGTTGCCCATGACTCGGCGAAGAATCCTCGAATCCAAGCGAACGCATCCCCACGGATCGGTATCGCGGTTGGCGGTCTTGTAGGTGATCGTGCTGACCAGCCAGCGAGCACTGTCGGCATAGAGCAAGAGCCGACGTGAGAGGAACTCCGCCGGAGCGAAGCTGCGCGGCAACGTGAAGATGTACGTCATCCGTTGGGCTTCCGTCGTCTGATTGCCGCTAACGTTCGAGCCAAATCGTTGACTGACGCTGACCAATGATGGACGGGTTCCGCCGCTAGGTCTTTCTCGACGGCCCGTAGCAATCGCGTCTCGACCCGTTCGATCTGACGTTGCAGGCTGGCAATAGTGGCCTCGGTCTGCTCGTCAACACGAGCAGCTCGAATCGCCTCGTCCACGAGCCGCTGCCGGATCAAGCCGCGGACATCGACGGCGAGACGCTCTGCCAGCACGGTCTGCGGCGGAATAAGCTTGCCAGCATACGGTTCCATCTTCGCATCGAGCCACGCCAAGAAGGTCGGCGTGTCCATCGCGTTGAGCTCGACACGGTGCTCTTGCAACCACTCGCGCCATTTCGGCTCGATGTAGTCAGCCACCGGGACCGCCCTGGCCTTCTTCTCGACCGGCTCCACGGGCAGGCCCATCTCCAGGGCCTCGGCCGGGTCCAGCCCCAGATTGATAATCTCCACTCGACGCCCTGGCCGGGCCTTCGTGCCTTCTTGGAGACTTTGATAAATCACGGTTCCCGGTCCATCGGCATCGTGAATGCAGAAGAACTTCACCGGTTCGTTGCCGTCGCCCAACAGGTCCAGCACGTCGCGGGCGGCGCGACTGGCAAATCCCTTGGAGGTCAAGAGTGCGCAGTCGTGGCGCTCCGGCCAATGCGCGTCGATCAAGATAGGAAAGAAGCCCTCCTTCTCGCAGTACACGACTTTGTTGAACGTCCACTCCGGCCGTTTGTAGGCTTCTACGGATCGTGTGCCCAACGGAATTTGCTCACTGGTGTGCGGGTGGTAGAGGGTGCCGCGATCATCCCGGTACATGCCGGGCAAATCGCCACCGGTCTCCGCTTCATGGTCTGTGACCACCTTGCCAAAATAGCCGTAGTTGGGTTCGATCCCCAGCGCAGACAGAACTTCGGGGCGCACGGCGTAAAAGAGCTGCCGCAGGCTGTACCGATACTGGCCCTGGCCACTGGCCTTGTCGATGGCGGCAGGAATTGCCTCCCTGATCACCGCGATCTGCGAGACCTCTCGGCCGTTGCCCGGCTGCCGGCGTTTGGCGCGGTGGATGGCCTTCTCGGCAACACCCTGTATTGAGTCCTGGATGACCGACAAGTCGGGTGCCTTTCCGTCCGTCGTGATGGGCATGTACGGCGTGATGACGTTCATCACGATTGAGAACTCTCTGCCGCGACCAACCTTGATTGGCAGCGCAGTGTGGCCGTGTTCGCTAGACAATCCACAACCCATTACCCCATAGTCGCCCTTGTGCTTCATGCAGCGGCTCATCCCGATCTCGGCGGTGATCGGCGTTCGGTTGACGTTGAACTCGATGCGCGGCTCGTCAGCGTTTGTGGCCCACGCTTCCAAGACGTACGGGATGGTCCCGTCAGTGCAACCGCGAGCAGCCTCAGCTTCGAACGTGCCGACATCACGGGCGTAGCCGGCGTCCGGGAAAGCCATCGGCCCGACAGCCCCGAGGTGCTTTGGCTGCACTTCATGGCTGTTGTCGCGCATCTCGTCCAGCAGCGATTCCGCCTCATCGCGCGTGAGCGACTCGCAAGAACTGCCGGAAAATTGGGCTGCCATCCTGCTGGCTTTCGCACCAGAGCAGCCGGCAAATGCTTCGACGAGTTTGCGGACTGCTCGTGTGCCTGCTGCCTGCGTCAATTCGTAGAACGAGTCAGCGTCGTACCAGTAGGGAGACGGCTTACCCTTGTAAGTCTTGCCACCCGTCAGCCGCATAGCCCGTTTGGCCCACTTGAGCGCGCCGTTGTTGATGGGCAAGGAGTCGCCCAATAACACTTCCACGCGCGTTCCTGTGCCGTTCCACGGCTCGATGTGCTCCACATCGGTCCCGCCGTCACTGTCGCGCGGGCGCAAGCGGAGTGCCCTGCCGCGGGTCTTGACGATCAGCTCCCCGTCGGATGCCAGCACGGCCCCGGCCACCACCCGCAAACCGTTACCCAAAGCCCCGCGGGTGGGCAATCGCAACAACTTGGACGAAGATAATGGCCGTTTCACTGAAAACAGGTCGCCAATGTCGGCGTCAGTGCCGTCCAGCCCGTTGCCGAAATCCTGGACGTACAGCCGGCCTTGGTCGTCGAGCCCGAATTTGCATTCGCCGCTCGCGTCCAGGGCGTTGTCGACCAGTTCCTTGGCCGCAAGCTCCGGGATCGAATCTTGTGCCACACCAGCCCGTTGCCCCAGCGTCGAGAGGTTGCGAAAGAGGGTCCAGTCTTCCCGGCGAAAGAGAGGTTCGTTTGAAAAACCGTCGTTTTCGGCGCGGTTGTCAGCAAGCTGACAAACCGCCCGTTTTGGTCGATTTTTCGACGAGGCTTTGCTGTCCGGCGTCTTAGCCCGTTGCCGTCTTCCCGAAGAAACAGTAGAATCCACCGTGTCTAGAATCCTTTCCAACCCGGCAACTGTTTGCAGCAGTGCCGGGTTTTTTGTGGGGTGAGCGGAACGTCAGATTCCGGCGGCGTCCAGTTCCCGCATGGCACGCTCGGCTGCCCGTTGACGTTGGGCAACGGACCGGACGGCTGGAACGTCGGCAGCGTCACCGCGTGTCAGCCGGCGGAAGAACCGCGCCAGGGCCTCTTTCGAGGTACAGCGTGTGCCGCCGACTTGGATGGCTTCGAGGACCACGCCGCGGCAGCCCGAGGTGGTCCAGCGGTAAACGCACGACACATGCGGCTTCTTGCCGGCGCGCCGGCAGGGGAGAGACTTGGCGGCATCAGCCAAGCGGATAAGCGTTTCGGTGTTCGGGTCGATCATCGTCTACCTCGCGTGTACTTGGTTCTACTTACCAACACACACGATGATAGACGAACATACCGGGGAGCAAACAAGTCGGGAGCGGGACGGGGATCACCGGGGACTAGAGCAATTCGTTACGTGCGGCTCGAACATCGGCACGAGCAATAGCCTTCTTAACACGATCGCGCCCCTGATTGGTCTTCGGAATCTTGTCCGGAGAGTACGGGCACAAATCGTTTCGCTCTGTTGCAGTCAGACCGTTCCACTTAATAATGATATCCGTATCGGTTCGACCATCATTCTGCCGCCAGTGTCGAAACAGATCATCACGACGGGCCGTTGACCGAGTGCCTCGGCGTGCATGCGAGATACACGAGCCCTTGGCTCGTTCCAGTTCCGTTTCAGTCGGTTTCTGCACTTTCTGAATGGTTGACGACGTCAAGTGGCCAACGTCATGAGGCGTTGGGCCAAACGAAGGATTTGTGTGGGGAGCGACCATGTTTCCGTGATCGTTGATAATTCGGTTTGCATA
>JAJYGU010000060.1 GCA_021784975.1 Planctomycetota bacterium | reverse complement strand
TGGCTGGTGGACATGGGCCTGCTCGTCAGCCAGCGGTTCAAATCCCACAGCAGCCGGTAGCGCCGGGCCGCCTGGTCAATCGGCGTGTCGGCCGGTAGTCCAGCTAGGCGGCAGAGCGATTGCCGCACTGCTTGCACATTGCCGATTTCCACTTCATGGACATCCACGCTCCCCGGTCGGGCCGGATAGGTGGCTTCCGCCGGAATCTGCACCTCCTGCAATTCCTCACCTAGCACACGGATGGTTTCGGGAACAACGCCGGTCAGCGTTGCGAAGAACTGCTGGACGGCCACGTCCCGCTGTCGGATCATCTCCTCCCGCGACAGTCCCTCCTCGGCCACGGTCTTGATCGTGGCCGACGTGCCCACCGGGATCATCGTCGGGTAGCGCCTGGCCCGGTCCTCGTCCGGCACGTTGGCCCGCCATTCCTGCCGAGCGCGGGCCAGATGGACCTTCAGCCGGCGCACGAGCAAGGCGATGTTGCTGCCCAGCGTGCCCCGGTAAGTGTGAACTTCGTCCAGAATCAGGAACCGGCAGCGATGATTGGCAAAGATGTCCTCCCGGTCGGCGGGCCGAACGAGCAGGTACTCCAGCATCATGTAATTGGTGAGCAGGATGTGTGGCGGGCTCTTGCGAAGCTGCTCACGTTCGGTCTGCGACGTGCCACGATCGTACTTGGCCACGCGGATCACTCCGGCCCAGCCGGTCTCTTCAAGGTACTGCTTGATCCGCATTTCTTGGTCATTCGCCAAGGCGTTCATCGGGTAGACGAGGATGGCGGTCAGCCCACTCTTGTTGAATCGTGCGGCGTCTTGCCAGGCGTTCTCGATTACCGGCAGCAGGAAGGCTTCCGTTTTGCCACTGCCCGTGCCCGTAGTCACGACGACTGGCCGGGGCGTCGGGGACAGCAGTTCGGCGATGGCCTCCGCCTGGTGCAAGTAGGCCGCCTTGCTCTTGGATCGCTCCTCCATCACCCCGGCGAGTTTGGCCTCGATAGGCAACTCCCGCCATGCCCTGCCGTTCTTGAACGGCCGGTGGGCCTGGTAGAACGGCTCCTGGGCCAGAAATCCGGGGGCGTCGAGTTCGGCCTCCAGGGCGGCACGGAGCGTGGGGTCTTTGGCCCGGAACTCCGTCCGCAGGTAGTCGGCGTATTCGTCAATGACGTGATCGAGGGCTTTGATTGGGTGGAGGCTCATTGGCGGCTTACATTTCTTGGACGCGGCGCGGGGATGACACGAAGTAAGCTCATAAATCCATCGCGCCGTCATCATATCACAAGGCTCAGGCAGTACCCAGGTGGGGGTTGCACCGTGTCATTCGCATTCTCTCCCTGAAATGGTAGAATAGGAAGGATGACGGCACGTGGTCAGGTGTGGTTGACGGCGCTCGTCCGCGTGGGTATAGTCCGATCGAGTTGGTGGGCCAAACCGTGAGCCACTCGTTGAGCGTAGTAGCGTACCAGAAGAGGCTTGCCTTTCCTCAAGAGATTGAAGACAGCCGTGGCGTTTCTCTTTAAGAAAGCCAGTTGCGTGGTTGTGGGGACGTTCAACATCTACATCCTCAATCCGCAATGGCTTGCGAAGCATGGCTTGATCGAGAAGGGCATGGGGGTCCTCATGGAGACCAACTTGGCCCAGCCCGGTTTTCGGTTTCAATTGTCCGACCAGCACGTCACCTGGAACATCGCGCCACACCAGATTGCCGTCGAGACCGACGATGCCGAAGTCGACTGTGGGGCCAAGATCGGAGGCGTGTTGGGCGCGCTTCCCGAGACTCCACTGTTCGCCCTTGGTAACAATGTCGTCTACCGAGCTGATCTCGCCGAGCTAGAAAGTCTGCCTCAGCCAATCCGTGAATTTCCCTTCGTCGAAAGCTCGAATGCGGCGGACAAGGTAGTCCAGCGCACATTCCATTTTGGAGTTAAGCACGACCAGCACCGCACCACGAACCTTCAAGTCTCGATTAGGGAGGACGAGGTCGAGCTGCTTTGCAACGTACACACCGAGTTGCGAGATCGCGATACCCGGACTTGCGCTATACCGGCCGCCAAGAAGTTCTTTGAGGACCGGGCGAGTGCCAAAGCCCTAGCACAGCATTTCTTTGGAACTGGGATTGAGTATGCCTCCAGCAACGGCTGAGCCCGATGTTCGCAGGACGAAACGGACCACTACCACCGCCCCTGCCAGCGAATACGCTGAGTGGAGCTATGCGGGTTACTACGTGGCCGATTTTGGGTCGAACGTCAACCGGCAACTGGACAGAATAGCTTCGTTGCCTAAGAATTGGGATCGTGAAGGCGCACCGCAAATTGATGAAGGCATAATTCAGGCCGCGCGATCCTTCATTGCGGGGTTGCCGACCGACATTGCGCCCGTTCCTGCCGTCGTCCCGTCTGCGGCGGGAAATCTGCAATTCGAGTGGAATGCCGGTCGGCGGTCGCTCGAATTGGAGATTGAAAGCCCTTCGATGATCCACTACCTCAAGTGGGACCCGAGCGAGGGAGTCGAAGAAGAAGGCACCTGTGACATCGGGGACACCTGCCGCGCGGAGTTCTTGATTCGGTGGTTCATGAGGGGCGCGGCTTATGTCTGACGCGGATTCACGCGGCCCACAGGTCGATCCACGAGAGGACCTTTATCGCGCCGTGGACGTGCCCGAGTGGTGGGACCTGAGCGTTGCCCCTCCGCGTGTTCGCTCGTTTGCCTTCAAGGTCCACAGTCCCTTTTCGGTCAACATTGCATCGATAATCGGACTGGATGGAGCTCTGCACCACATGGAAGACGTGTTGCACTGCCCGGATGGAGGAATTGTCTCGTTCAACTGCGGTGACGCCAGGTCAATCAGGTTCGATGCTCGGCAGGAACTGGATCCGCAATACCCGGACAATAAAGCCCATGCCCATGTCTATTACGATGGCACAAACAGCCGCCGAAAGCGAGACGCGAAGGCGATGGCCGAGATGTGCGTCACGGTTCATCGACCACGATTCTGAAGCCGCCCTATTTTCTCTTTTTCCCCGTTCTCCGCTTTCGTGAGTTCTTGGCCCTCGAAACAAGTCGGAACTCGCTGCCAGTGTTTTCGTTGGCTTCGCCGGGGATTGGCAGGTCGATGACGGGCTGCGGGAGGTTCTCGTTCAACGGGATGTCCCAGTAAGGGTCGTACTTGCGGGTGAACTTTTCGAGGCCGAGCTTTTTCAGTTCATCGAAGCGGACGAGGCACAGTTCGGGGGCCTTCGTGTAGCTGGCGTGGCTGAAGGTCGAAAGCACGTGGGCATACTGGTCGCGGGAGAGGCCGTAGGCATCGGCCACCACGGCGTCAATGGCCGCCCGCACCGCCCACCGCTCGTCGTCCCCGGCCAATGCCGGCCAAGCCATCGACGCCTTGCCGTTCTCCCGCCAGACATCGCCGACTTGCTCACGCCAGAGCGGGGCGTAGCCGGAGTGATTGCAGGACAACCGCAATGCAGAGTGCGAGAGAAATGTCCGGTTGTGACTAGGATTGGGAATCGGCGTCGCACGAAGGATGAAAAGGCTGACGTGTGAGGCAGCACGGACCCGGACGAGAAAGTCCGCCATATAACCATTGCAGATTCCGACTATGGCAAGTATCAGGGAGTTTGGACGGCCCTGTGGTGCCCGCTCAGGTGCCTTCGCCGTATCGCCGACTACACAGCCGGGGCAGAGGAGTGAGTAGATTAGCGTGCGTTCATTGGTTGCACTAGCTATGTCCCTGTACGCGGCCCGATAAAACCTGCTCGCCATCAAAGCATCTCGCCGGTTCTCCAACTGCGAAAACGCAACGAGAAAACGAGCACGCTCTCCCCAATGGTCGTCAAACTGCCAGAATGTCTTGCCCTCGCACAGCAGGAGATAGCCGCTCCGCCGAAGTTCAGAGGCAACATCAGGGTCGCGAGGGTCACGATCAGGAGGGAGAAGGTCAGCGGTTTGTGTAAATCGCCAAGCGTCGTCCGTCATGTTGAGTTCCCGCCCCAATCGGACGCCCGCTCGGTCGCATACTTCGCCGAACGGCTCCCCGTTAGCAAAGCAGGTTTCAGTTGCAGAAACATCACGCCCGCTTTGGAGTTCCAACAAGGTCATGTACTCGCCACCAGTTCGACGAACGAAGTCGAGCGTGTATCGCAGAGCTTCTCGGCCATCACGTTGACCAAAGAGCCACTCATCGTCGTGCAGGTAGAACGCACATGAGAACTCGGTCGTAGTACCGCCTGCCGCGCCAATGACTAAGGCGAACTTGAAGCTGCGGTGAATCTCAAAGAGTGCTCGGCGATTCTCGAATGAATAGCAACAACGAAGCGCCATGTTGTTGAGGTACAGGTGACGGATGCCGGTAGCACCCTCGTTACCGTGAAAAGCAGAGGGAACAACTACGCCAACCGTACCGAGCCGTCCCAGCAGTCCCGCCTCGCGTTCCATAAACAATCGGAACAGGTCCTGCTTACCAATCGTTTTCTCGCCGTCTATAACTGCTACCTGATGAATGTAGAGGGTATCGACCGCTCGCTCCGCATTACGAAAGTTCCCGATGTAGTCCGTGTAGGCTTGTTCGACCATAGGATCGCCCATGAGTCGATCTTGGATTGCATCACGTTCGCGTTTTGTGGGGGCATCAAGGATCGCAAACTCGTAGGATGCGAAGAACTCCTTGTCTGCTGGCAACATTCGATCCCACGGCGGGTTACTGAGCACCGCATCGAACCCACAGCGTCCATACGGTACGCCGGTAGGATAGAAGACCTCCGGGAACACCAAGTCGTAGCTCAAGGCGGGCAAGCAGCGGCCCGAGGCGACGAGATTCCGAAGCCCCAGACTATCGGCGGGAACCTCGGATACACCCAGACCGCGTGCAATCATCTGGAGCAAC
>JAJYGU010000135.1 GCA_021784975.1 Planctomycetota bacterium | reverse complement strand
CGGTCGTGGCCGACAAGGCCCCCGTATCGTGGGCCAGCATGGCGCGGGCGGCGGTCTCTTGCTCCGGCCGCAGTTGGCCGTGGAAGGTCACGTCCAGGGGCCTGCCGGCGTTTCGCTCGTCGCGAATCACGGCAGCGATATGCAGGTCTGAGAGAAGCTTATGCACCTCCTCCAGGCATCCGCGGGGCAGGCCGAGGTGCTGGGCAAGGTCTTCTGCGCAGGCGATAATCCGCGGCTTGTCGTAGGTAGGCAGACGCATCGCCTGGGCCTTATAGAACTCGGGATTCTGAAAGGCCGCCAGCCGAAGCAGTCGGTTGCGGAGGCCGGGCGTCAATTGGTCTTTGGCGATATAAATCTGGTCGGCGAGGATCAGCTCAAGGCTCTCAGGCAACGGCCCGGCGATGGGCGGTTCTTTGTGGCGGCGCGAGGGAGATGCGGTCCAAGGTTGGCCATCGTCTTCGTCCACTGCGGCAATGCGCACGCCCACCACCCGTCCCCGCCTCTCGGCGTCGCGAACGATTTCCTCCACGGCGGAACGGGCGATCTTGCCGATGGTTGATAGGAATTCCCATTGGTCGGGACAAGGAATCAACTGTGAGTCGAGGAAGACGCTGTTACCAAGCTCGCGGGGCTGCTTCTGCAGTGGCAAGGCGATGAGACTGCCGAAGCCGCCATGAGGGAGCGTGTCTTGATTGGGGAAGAAGCGATCATAGGAATCCAAGCCGATCTCGGGCCGGCGTTCCATGGTCTCGGTGAGGATGTGTGCGCCGAGTCTGCGCGCCAAGGCCGCGGGGAGCGCCTCTTCATAGAAGAGCCAAACATGCCCGCCGTTACCGCTCCGCGACCGTTCCAGCGCGGCCGGCAGGTCCATGCGGCGACAGGTGTCCAGGAGGGCCCGCGCGTCTTCTTGCCAGTGCGTCTTATCGAAATCGGCGGCCAGGAAGAAGCAGCTCTCGTCCTGGAGCATCGGATAGACGCCCATGACGAAATCCCGGCCTTGATCGTCGCGTCCGGAAAGGTGCCGGCGGACCACGTCGTTGGTGACGGGAAGGAAGTCGCGTTGCGGGCAGTCGGCGCACTTGACCTTGGGCTTCTGGCACACGCCCGGCGCCCACTCATTCGCGCAAGCCGGTTGATAGCCGGCCTTGCCGGTGCGGCGACTCTCGAAGCGACGGGCATAGACGTCCTCGCGTCCCCGGAAGAGCGAGCGAAACAGGGCGATCTTGGCCTCGGGCGGGGAGCGATGGTGGACAGGATTGCCAAGCGTGTCCATCAGAGGTCCTCCATATACACGCAGGGTAGGGCGAGATGTAGGGTGGGTCGAGCGGAGCGAGCCCCACCAACTGCATTTCGTTGTTTCTATTCACCCCATTCAGGATTATCGTACCCCGGCGTTGGATCGTCCGCACCCCAATCCAACTTATATTCTCCCAAGCCCACAAAACGATGAAACTACGATCAGGGCCAGTCACGAACGTTGGCCACGTGCCCATGCTTCTTCGGATTCCTATGGATGTAATCCACACTACACCGTATGAAGATGGTCCGGCAATAGCGCGATCGCGACCAACGAAAAAGGCGAGGCGGTTCGGGTTTTGTCGAAGGCTTCGCGGAGGCAGCGGCGGGCAAGGTCAGTGGTCAGGATTGGGCGGCGATGATCCGTCACCACCGTAAAGAAGAAGGCCCCGCCGGGCACGTACCAGCGTCGATAATTGGGCATACGTGCGCCCTTCAATTCCGTGGTGGGGCTCGCTCCGCTGCTTTTGACTAGTTCGGCAGGTGTTAGGGGTCGGTGCATGGCTCCTCCGAGTCCATCACAACCATCGGTGGACCTTCTAAGAGGTGAGCTTTAGCGACGATTTTAGTGCGGGTGGAAGTGCCTTACAAGGGTATCGGTGGGGCTCGCTCCGCTCGACCCACCCTACGCCTACGCCTGCATCGTGGTGCCCGGCTTCATCGTCTGACGTGTGCGTTGACGCCATATCATATCCGATATACACTGCATTAGCGAATCGGGGAGCGCAGGATGAATCCGGCAAAACGCAAAGCATTGGAGGCGGCGGGTTGGAGGGTGGGCGATGCCGCCGACTTCCTGGAAATGAATGAGGCGGAACGCCAAGTGCTCGATGCGCGAGTCAAGGTGGCGTTGGCGGTGCGGCGGCAACGCCAAGCGCGGCGATGGTCCCAAAAAGAATTGGGACTGGTGCTTGGGACCACCCAGCCTCGTGTTGCCAGGATCGAGCGGGCTGCCTCGGATGTCTCCCTTGACCAGCTCATGCGGGCTTTCGCGGCGGTTGGCGGCCGGATCGTCTTCAAGGACGCCACCACGAGGGCGAAGAGCCGCAGGATGCCCGCGAAGCTGCGGCAAAGCACGCTAACCGTCGAGACCTGCTTACCTAAGTGAAAGTCACTCATTTCAAGAGATGGCCATGACGATGCGATTCACCTTAATCATCGGCGTAATGGGCGCCGCGTTAACCGCCTCGGCCGCCGATCGGCCTTATCTGCACGCCCCGGCGATCGACGAGTATGCCAAGCACGACCCCAATGGGCTGACGATTCTTCCTACCGGCCGCTACTTGAAGCCCGTCGGGCGGCATCTGCCGGTGGGGCACGATCCGTATGGGCTGGCCATGAGCCGCGACGGCAAGACGTTGTTTGTGGCCAGCGAAGGCGTCGGACAGATCATTCGTGATTGGCAAACGGCCCAACCGGCCGTGACCGTCGTCGTTCCGCCGTTGGAGGGCAAGAAAAAGAAGAAACGGCCGGTCAACGGCGGCGGGGCCGATTTCTCGCTCGACGGACAAACGCTCTATTGGAGCAGCGGAGACACGGGCGCCGTGTACGTCCTCGACATAGCCTCGCCCAAGAAGATTACCGCCATCTCACTGAACACCGTGCTCGGCGGCCACCACTTCGCGGACAGCTACGCCTCGGACGTGAAGGTGAGCGACGACGGCCGGCACCTCTGCTGCGCCGACGTGACCAATTTCCGCGTCGCGGTGATCGACGCCCAGTCGAGGCGTGTTGTCGGCTCCGTGCCGGTGGGACGCTATCCTTATGCCCTGGCGGTCGTGGGCAACACGGTTTACCTAGCCAACATCGGTCTGTTCGAATACCGTTCGGTGCCGCCGCCCCAAGGCGGAGGCAAGTTTGACCGGCGCGGACTTACTTTTCCGCCCTTCGGCTATCCCAGCCCGGAGGCCCGCGACGGCGTGGAGTTCGAGGGACGAAAAATCCCGGGGCTAGGCGATGCGAACGTGCCGGAATCGTTCTCCGTTTGGGGCGTGGACGTTTCCAGCCCGGAATCACCCGAGGTAATCAGCCGGCTGAAGACGGGCCTGCTGGTGGGCGCGCCGTCGGACAACGGCAAGACGGTAGGCGGCAGCGCGCCCAACTTCCTGGCCGCGCACGGGGATGCGCTCTTTGTATCCAACGGCAACAACGACATCATCGAGCGGATCGATCTGAAGACGAACAGAATTGTGGCGAAGCAGCGGATCGTCCCTTCGCCCCTGGTGGCCCGGCTGCGGGGCGTCAGCCCGTCGGGCATGACCGTTTCCCCGGACGGCAAACGCCTGTACATCGCCGAGTTGGGCATCAACGCCCTCGGCGTTCTGGACACGAAGACGCTTCAGGTCCTGGGCCACATCCCGACTGCGTGGTATCCGTACCGCGTGGCCATTTCGCCCGACGGGCGGCAGCTCGCCTGCATCTGCTTTCGCGGCTTCGGCAACGGGCCGAACGCCGGCAAGGAGATTCCCAAGAGTGCTTTTCTGGGCATGCGCGGGGTGCTGAGCGTGCTCGACGTGCCGACCGACGGCGAGCTGAAGACCATGACCGCCGACGTACTGGCCTACAACGGCATGGTCGACCGCCGCGCCGACCGCCAGAAAATGTCGTCGCCGCTGGTCCCCACCGTGCCCGGCCAGACCTCGAAGCAGATCAAGTACGTGGTGTTCATCACCAAGGAGAACCACACCTACGACACCATCTTCGACCACATTCCCGGCGCCAAGGACGATCCCAGCCTGCTGCGCTGGGGATGCCATCAGACGATTGCCGAAAAAGGGCAGCCCACGCTCAGCGACGTAGCCGTCATGGTAAACCACAACGCGCTGGCGCGGCAATTTACGGTGAGCGACAATTTCTACATGGAACCGGAGGCGTCGGGCGTGGGGCACCGCTGGCTGGTCGGGGTGCAACCCAACAATCTCATGCAGATGACCTACTCGGTGGGTTGGTCGTTCAAACGCTTCAGCACCGCGCCCGGCCGCCGCTATTCCATGGGGTCCAACGGCTCGCTAATGCCGGAGGATTACCCGGAAGCGGGCTCGATGTGGGAGCACTTGGCCCGCTACGGCATCCGCTTCCGCAACTACGGGGAAGGTTTTGAGTTTCCCGGCGTGGAAGAAGAGGAGCACGAGCATCCCACTGGCGCCCGCGAAGTCGTCAATATCCCCATGCCCAAGGTGCTCTACGACCATACCTGCCGCGAGTATCCGATCTTTAACACGAACATTCCCGACCAGTATCGGGCCCACTGGTTCATGACCGACGTCGAGAAACGCTTCTTGAGCGGCAAGGAACCGTTCCCGCAATTTGTCAATATCGCCATCTGCAACGATCACGGCAGCAAGCTCAAGCCCGATAAGGGCTATCCTTATGTGGCTTCCTGGATGGCCGACAACGATCTGGCGTTGGGGCGGATCGTCGAGTTCCTCACCCATACGCCTTACTGGAAGCAGATGGCGATCTTCGTCACCCAGGACGACGCCGGCGGCGAGCCGGACCACGTCGACGCCCAGCGGAGCGTGCTACTGGTCATCAGCCCGTGGGCAAAACGCAGTTATGTCTCGCACCGTCACACCACCATCGTCAGCATGCACCGCACGATGTACGAGATATTCGGGCTGCCGGCCTTGAACATGTTCGACGGCTTGGCGAACGATTTTTCCGACTGTTTCAGCGCCAAGCCCGATTTCCGCCCCTACAGGTGTTTGCCAGTGGATAAACGGATCTTCGACCCGGAAAAGGCCGTCGATCCGCAGGATCCGGATTACGGCAAGGCCCGGTTGCTGCCTTCCACCCCGATGGATGACCAAGAGGAAATGGAAAAGATCCTGCGCCGCGGTCAACAGGAGGCCAAGCCGCATTGACTCGGCGCTGGCTCCCGAGCGACCCGGCGGCTATACTATAGGGTTTGGAGGCGGGCCAAAACCCGAAAGAAGGGTGACCCCTCCCACGGGTCATTTGGGCATGCGGGCGCATTGGGGCGAAGTGGCGCGCCGTCTACCGAACGTCCAGGGAGAACGACCTCTACCGGCAACCGACGACGCATCGCAGATCATGGATCAGCTCCGAACCACTTGGAGTCATTGCCTGGAGCACGCCGAGCTCAGTGATGTCGGGCGGCAGCGGGTCAACAATCAGGACTCGTTTGTGGTGACCCTGGCCGACAACCAGACCGATTTCGAGCGCCGCGGGCATCTGTTCCTGGTGGCCGACGGCATGGGGGCCCACGCGGCCGGCGAGCTGGCCAGCAAGATGGCCGCCGACATCATCTCCTTGGTCTACCGCAAGGCCCCCAATCGTCTGCCGACCGAGGCGATTCTGGCGGCCATGATTAACGCCAACCATCAAATTCACACCCGCGGGCAGGCCAGTCCCGATTTTCATGGGATGGGCACGACCACCACCACCCTGCTCATGCTCCCTTGCGGGGCGATGCTGGCCCATGTCGGCGACAGTCGGGCCTACCGTTGGCGCAAAGGTCGCGTTGAGCAGTTGACCTTTGATCACAGCCTGGTGTGGGAAATGCGAGCGACCGGCCAGTTTGCCAATAATGAACTGCCCGGCTACATCTCGCGGAACATCATTACTCGCTCGCTCGGCCCGCATCCGGCGGTCAAGGTGGATTTGGAAGGGCCGCACCCGATTGAAAACGGCGACACCTTTTTGCTGTGCAGCGACGGGCTGTCCAACCAGGTGCAGGACGAGGAAATCGGATTGGTGTTGGGATGCTTGCCGCCGGAGGAGGCGGTCCGGGTGCTGGTCGACTTGGCGAACCTGCGGGGAGGGCCGGACAACATTACCGTCCTGGCGGCCAAGGTGTTGGGGCCGCAAGTGGCCCAGGCTTCACAGCCCGATGAGGCCGGCCACGAATTGACCGTCGACGTTCGGCCGATTCACCCGGCCATCTGGACCGTGATCGGGGCTGCGTTTGTGTTGGCAGTGGGGTTGCTGGGTCTTGGGCATCCGTTGTATGCGGTGCTGAGTCTGGCGGCCGGCGGCGCGGCCGCGGTGGCGGCGATGGTGCACCGCTACCTTGGCGTCAGCCGCCGGCTAAGTTGGCAGAGACGGCGGTTTGGCCGTGGTCCCTATGTTGCCCGCGACTGTTCGCCCAGTCCGGCTCTGCTCGACCGGCTCGACGAGACCTTGCAGCAACTGGAGAAAGCAGTGGCCGACGAGCGTTGTCCGATCGACCGCGACGCCTTTGCCGCTTTCCTTCAGCGGGCCGCCACCGCCCGTCAGGCCGGCAATCTTGGTGAAGCTGCCCGCGAATCGCTCCGCGCGATCCTCTTCGTGATGGATCAACTTCGCGGCCAGGACCCCAGTAGCGACGACAGCGGGGTGATCGGGCTGGAAATGGCCGATTAAAGTGGTTTGTACCACGGGTGGGATGAACTGAGACGTCTGGCGGCCGACGGAACGTCGGCCCTCCACCGGGAATCGCCGCCGTTTGGGGGGGGGCGGCTAAACGCTTCGCGCCGCGGACCGTACAAATTCGGATGAGTTGTTGTTCACAAGAGGCTTATTATGAGCAAGGACGAACGCCGGCCTCCCACGCCGATCCCGCCTCCTCCCTACGACGTTGACGAACTATTTCCCGATGAGCCTTTGCCAAGCCCGCCCGAGCCGGAGGCTGCCCCCCAGGATTCCGCCCCTTCCTCGGCGTTCGCCGCCACCAACGCCGACCGTGGGGCGTTGACACAACTGCTCAGCGCCGCCCAACAGTGCGGGCTGTCGGTCAACGCCGACGCGATCATCGAAGTCCGCGACCGGGACCTGCGGGCGGGGAGATATCAAAAGGCCTTCGACACCATCGAGCGGATCTACATGCAGGTGACCGCCCAAATCGCGCGACGGCAGGAGGAGTTGCGGCGGCAGGAGACACAGTTTCGCTCCGGGGCGCTGAAGATGTCGCCCAAGCAATGGCTGCTCCACCAGCGGCAGGAGACCGAGAAGACCCAGCGGATCGAACGGGCCCGCCGGCACTTTGCCCGCGTGCTGGATGGTCTGACCCTTCTCCGCGCATCCAACTCGAAATAGGGCCGGTTGCTTGGCAAAGCGGCAGCGGTCGATTACACTGAGGGCGATGTCAGGATGTGAAGCGGAGGCGGGATCATGAGCAATTGCCGCAGCTACGAAGAACGGTTCCAAGCCTACCTTCAGGCAGACGCTCCGGCCCGGGCCGGGCAGTTTCCCGAGTTTGTCAAGGCGCTCGGCGAGGTGGCTGCGGAGCAGGGGGCAGCGGCGGCTAGCCCGTGGGCGGGGCGTGCAGTGGGGCCGCAGCTCGATTACTCGTCTCTGATGAAGCTTCGCAAGTTCCTGTCCCCCTCCCGGGATGCGCAGCCTGCGCCGGCACCGCGTCGTATCGCAGTCCTCGGCGGCCCGACGACCATCCAGTTGCGGCAGTTGATCGAAGTCTTCCTGGCGGCCGAGCGGCTGCCGGTCGAAATTTACGAGTCCGAGTACGGCCTGTTTCGGCAAGAGATCTTGACGCCCGGATCGGCCCTCGACCAGTTCGCTCCCCAGGTGGTTTTTGTGGCCACCAGCGTCCGCGACGTATCGCGACTGCCTGACCTGAATGAGGACGACCCATCGGTTGCCCGAATGGCCGAAGAGGAGATCGCCGCCTGGGATCAACTCTGGCGGACGGCGAACACTCGCTGGAACGCGACTTTGCTGCAGAACAACTTTGAGACCCCGCCGGGAGACGTGCTGGGGCACTACGGAGTGCGCCATCCGGCAGCCCGAAAGAATTACGTGCACCGCCTGAACGGCCTGATGGCCCAGCAGGCCCCGGCCTACGTGGTCCTGCACGACCTGCACGACCTGGCCGCCGAGGCGGGCGCCCATCGTTGGTTCGATCCGCGGTTTTATTTTGAATTCAAGATGCCTTGCGGCGCCGAGTGCCTGGTGTCCTACGCCCATAGCGTGGTCAGTCTGCTGCGAGGTGTTCTGGGCCGCAGCAAGAAGGTGGTGGTGGTGGACCTGGACAACACGCTGTGGGGCGGCGTGGTGGGAGATGTTGGGCCCGGCGGGATCAAACTGGGCCAGGGCTCGGGCGAAGGAGAGGCCTTCCTGGCCTTTCAGCGATATCTCAAAGAGCTTCAGCAGCGGGGGGTGGTGCTGGCGGTCTGTTCCAAGAACAACGACCAACAGGCCCGCGAACCGTTCCAACAGCGCGACGAAATGGTGCTGAAGCTCTCCGATTTTTCCTGTTTTGTCGCCAACTACAACACCAAGGCCGACAACTTGCGGAGGATCGCCGAGCGGCTGGACTTGAAGCTGGATTCGTTCGTGTTCGTGGACGACAATCCGGCCGAGCGGGCGATTGTCCGCCGCTACGTGCCCGAGGTCGCGGTCCCCGACTTGCCGGAGGACCCGGCCGGCTACATTCGCGCCTTGGCGGAGCAGCGTTACTTCGAGACGGCTTCGTTGACCCGCGAAGATGCGGCTCGGACCCGCTACTACAGCGAAAACGCCCAGCGGCGGGAGTTGGCCGCCCAGGCCGCCGACTTGGACTCGTTTCTGGAGTCGTTGGGCATGCGGATGACCGTCAGCCCGATCGACGACATGAATGTGGAGCGGGCCGCCCAACTGTTGAACAAATCGAACCAGTTCAATCTGACCACCCGCCGCTATACGCTGGCGGAAGTCCGCCAGATGGCCGGCTCGCCGCAGTGGCGGACGCTCACCTTCCGGCTCCGCGACACTTTGGGCGACAACGGCCTGATCAGCGTGATCCTGGTCCGCCCGGAGGGCGATTCGCTGAACGTCGACACCTGGGTCATGAGTTGCCGGGTGCTGCAGCGGGGGGTGGAGCAGTGCGCCCGCAACGAACTAGTGGCCCTGGCTCGGCGGGAAGGCTGCCGGCGCATTTTGGGCACTTATATTCCGACTGCCAAGAACGCCTTGGTCAAGGATCATTACGCCAAATTGGGCTTCACTCCCGCCGGGGCCGATGGCGAGACGACGTTTTGGTCCTTGGAAGTTGGCGGCGAGATCAGCCCATTGACCCATCACATCCAGTACGAACATTCCCACGGCGAGGTTGCCCATGAGTGAAGAGCTGCGGGCGCAGGTACAACAGGTTTTTCGCGACGTGTTCGACGATCCTTCCCTCGTGTTGCGCGACGAGATGGCCTCCGAGGACATCGAAGGCTGGGATTCGCTGACCCATATCAACCTGATCGTCGCCGTCGAACGAAAGTTGGGCATCAAGTTCGCCACGGCGGAAATTGGGCGTACCAAGGAGCCGGGGCAAAACGTCGGTTCGTTCCTGCGGATGATCGAAGCAAAAGTGGCCGCCAAGCAGGGTGTCGCGTGAACGTCTGCTCCTTCCCGTTTTTGCTGGGCGTGGGCCTGGCCGCGATTCTCTTTCATCTGGCGCCGTGGAAGGGCCCGCGCCGCCTTTTCCTGACGGTCGTTAATGTGGCGTTCCTGGTAACGCAAGTGCCGAACTGGCGGAGCTGGCTTTGCTTTGCCGGCTTCTTCCTGTTGACCTATGGGGTCCTTCGCTTCCTCAAAGCCCGCCCCAGCCGCGACCATCTGATCGCCTCAATCGGCCTGGTGGTTTGCGTGTTCGTGTACCTGAGGCGCTACGACTTCGTCAACCTGCTCCTCGGCGGCGGCTGGGCCCCCAATGAGGTGCTGAGCGGCGTGGAGCTGGTAGGCATCTCCTACATCATGTTCAAGGCGATCCACATGATGGTCGACCAGTGGGAAGGGCAGCTCGCCCCCTACGGGCTGTTCAGCTACTTGAACTATCAACTCGCCTTTTTCACCCTCTTGTCGGGCCCGATCTATCGCTATAACGACTTCCAGGAGGCGTGGCAGCAGATGGATATGGGACCGGGCGATGCCCGCGGCACGCTCCGCTGCTGGGGCCGCCTCTTGATTGGCATGCTGCAAATGGGTCTGGTTGCCCCGCTCTTGTGGGAAGGGTTCGATCGCGCCGGCCGACTCCTGTTCAACCCCTCTGCCCCCGATTTGCTGCAAGGGCTGGCCGGGCGTTTCTACGTGTATCCCTTTTACTTGTATTTCAATTTTGCCGGCTATACGAACATCGCGATCGGCGCGGGCGGCTTGTTCGGCTTCCGCGTGCCCGAGAACTTCCATTACCCCTTCCTGTCGCGGAACATGATCGATTTCTGGAACCGGTGGCATATCACCCTTTCCTGGTGGATTCGCGACTACGTATTCATGACCTCGTACAAGGCGTGCGCCGAGCGGTTTTCCAAGTGGAGCCGGCTGTGCGGCTACGGGCTGTTGTTCCTGGCGCTGTTGATCGCCGGCGTCTGGCACGGCACGACGTTCGCTTTTGTTGCCTTCGGAGCCGCGCATGGGTTCGGCATCATGGCGGCGCAAATCTACACCGACTCATTGAAGAAGGGGCTGGGCCGGGCCGGCTTCCAGCGGTACGTGCAGAGCCGGCTGATCCATGGGGCCGCCATCGTGCTCACCTTCCACTACATATGCTTCACTTTTCTTTACTTCTCTTCCGGGGTTGATGGGGCCAGCTTCTGGTTCTTTTCCGCCATGACTTTGATGAAGGCACCGGGGTCGGCCTTTTCCGCCCTGCGGCTCACCTGGTGGACGGGCGGAAGCATTTTGGCGTTGACGGTTCTGGCCGTGGCCTGGTGGAACAGCGATCGGCTGATGGCTGGGTTGAGGGGCGCGGCCGCCCGTCTGCCGCAGCGGACCAGCCTGTTGTATGCGGCCGTGTGCTCGATGGCCGTGCTGACCACCTTCGTTCTGCTGGCCTCCTGGGCCTTACAGCAGAAAGACCCGGTGGTGGTCTACATGAGATTCTGACGTTGCCATGAGCGATTTCGAGGTCACCCCGGCATTCTGCGCCCAAGATTGGCTGGGAAAGTCGGCTCGCCGGACCTGTGAAATCACCGCGGAACTGGTGGATCGATTCGTCGAGCTTTCCGGCGACTTCAGCCCGCTGCATGTCGAGGACCAGGCCGGCCGGGCGGTGGGATATCGAGGGCGGGTGGTACACGGCATGCTCCTCGGTTCGCTGGTCTCCAGCGTCATCGGGACGCAATTGCCCGGCCGGTTCGGCGTCTTGCAGGAAATCCAGTTTTCCTTTCGAAACCCCTGCTACATTGGGGATAGAATCACCATCGAGGTCACGGTCGCGGAGTTTCACGAGGCCCTGCAACTGCTCTCCGGCAAGGTCGAGGTGCGCAATGCGGCCGGCGGGTTGCTGGCCAGGGGGCGGTTCCGCTCGGGACTTCACCGTTCGCCGGCTGGCTAACCGCGCCCTGGGGTCGGGTCATTCGAGCGTTATCAAAACCTTGGGAGGCAGGTGGATGCTAAACGCCCAAACGAAAATCCTGCCATCCTTCGGCGTAGTTGCCTGTATTCTGTCGACCGTCCTTCTGTCCACCGTTGGGTTCCAAACCTATGCCTCATGGAAACTGGGCCTTCCCATCAGGGTCGGCGCCGGGCAGTTGCTGGCGCTGCTTGAGCCAGGAGAGCCGGCAGCCAAAGCAGACGCTTCTTTCACCCCCGATAAGCAGTACCGCAACCAGCCGTTCACCGACGAACCGATCTTCTTTTGCGGGGATTCCCAGATACTGGAGTTTTGCGAGTGCGAGGCGGTCACCGAGAACCCTGTGTACTTCTTCAGGAGAGCCTGCGTCACTCGCATCGCCTTAGATCATTTGGCCGAGGGAGGCGCGGCCAATGTAGTCGTCGTCCACTTGGGCACGATGGATGTGTTGAGCGGTCCGTGCGATACGCTCATTCGAGATTATAGGAAATTGCTCGAGCGGCTCAAGAATAAAGAGGTGCTCGTGCTGCTGCCCGAGCCAGTCAATGAGGAAAAGCTCCAAGGCGATTTCTTTAAAGGGTTGAATAACAGCTCCCTGCAATGGGCGCGCTGCCAGATCAGGGCGCTGTGCGCCGACTTCCCAAACGTGAGGATGGTGGACATCACTCCTCGGGTGGCGGATCCGACCGGGAATGGGCGCCCTGAATTCTTCACGGACGGCCTCCATTTTAACGGTCTGGCCGATGACATCTGGTGGAAGATGATTCGGCATGGATTGCGCGGCTGGGTAAAAGAGCGTGCCCACAAATACGGCCTTGCCAATGACACGACGCGCGGGGCGGCAAAATGAAGTAGGCGGCCCACGCCGTGTGCCGCGGCCAGCGCACACGGCTTGCGCGGACTACGATGAGCACGTATTATTATGCGGCGCTACTTGGGGGGAAGAATGGGGGACGTCGACTTTCTCTTGATCGCCCAGTCCGAGGTGGTGCGCTACGAGGCGTACTCCCAACTTCCTTTGGATCGGCTCGACCTGTATCGGGAACTGGTCTTTCCGCGGATGGTACACCTCGGCGGGGCGTTCCGCTCGCACCTGGACGTGATCAATCTCTGCCGCCGCAGCTTGCCGCCGGGCGATGGTCCATGCCGGTCGGACGACCTATTGAGCGTCTGGAATTTGCCGTCGTGCGCCGGCGTCCACCTGGCGAACTATTTGCTGGCCCACGGAATCCGCACCTGCATCATTAACAACTTCGATGCCGAGTGGGGCCGGATCTGCGCCGTCTATTCCGCCTGCAAGCAGCCGCCGCTGGTGGGAATCTCCACGACGTTCCATCTCGCCTGGACCGAGCTGAAGCGCATGGTTCGCAAGCTCCGCGGCTTTGCCCCTGACATGGAGATCGCCGCCGGCGGAGCATTCGTGCATGCCCAGACCCTGGCGGCGGAACCGCCGGCATTTGAGAAGCCCATGCGCCGCATCGGCATCGACTACGTACTGCACGGTTTTCATGCCGAGAACGATCTATTGGGGCTGCTGATGGCCCGGCGGCACGGATCCGGCCTTGCCCAGGTGCCCAACCTGGCATACCTCGAACGCCGGCAAACGCGGGCTGAGTTTCACGTCACGCCCTCGCGGTGGAACGCTCCGGTGCTCGGCGAGGTGCCTTTCCGCTGGGACCGACTGGAGCTTCCTTTCGTCCACGGCACCCTCCAGGTGCGGACCTCGTGCGGCTGCCCGTTCTCCTGCGCGTTCTGCTCCTATCCCAAAGTGGCCCACGGCTTCCAGACTATGGATCGTGATGCGGTCGCCCGCCTGCTGGAAAGCGCGTTCCGCGTCCCCGGCGTTCGGCGGTTGTGTTTCATCGACGACACCTTCAACGTGCCGGCCGCGCGGTTCCGCCAGATATGCCGCCTGCTGATGCCCTACCAGTGCGAGTGGTACTCCTTCCTCCGCGTGCAGTTCCTCGACGACCAGACGGCGCGGCTGATGCGGGACTCCGGCTGCCAGGCCGTCTACCTGGGGATCGAATCGGCCAACGACGTGGTGCTAGGAAACATGAACAAGCGGGCCACCCGCAAGGATTTCGAACGAGGCGTGGCGCTGTTGAAGAAACATGGCATTGCCAGCGTGGCGGCCTTCGTCCTCGGTTTCCCCGGCGAGACCCAAGCAACCATTCGCGACGACCTCGATTTCATCGAGAACTCGGGGGTCGATTTCTACACCCTCAAGGAGTTCTACTACATGGCCCACACGCCCGTGCATCAGCAGCGGGAGAAATATCAACTGGTGGGCATGGGGAACCAATGGGCCCACGCGACGATGGACTCGCCGACCGCTTACCGCTTCAAGACCGAGATGTTCCAGACCATCCAGAGCGCGATCTATCTGGACGCCGACACCAGTCTCTGGTACCTGGTAGCCTTGTGCGACGCCGGCTTCTCGCTCGGCGAGATCAGACGTTTGCAGCGCGAGATTAACCTGCTGACGCAGGACCAGATGCGGGGCGAGTTCAGCGATTCGCATCCGGCCCTCGGACGCTTGAAACAGTTGTTGGCCGCGAGGTCGTCTTAGCGACAGGGAATTGTCAGTCTGAGCGGAGCGAATGCACGAAACCTACATGCGGCTGGCCTTGGAAGAGGCCGAGCAGGCGATGCACGAGGACGAGGTGCCGATCGGGGCGGTGATCGTTCACCGCGATCGGGTTATCGGCCGCGCCCACAACCAGCGCGAGCAGCTTCGCGATCCGACGGCCCACGCCGAGATGATCGCCGTCACCCAGGCGGCCGCGGCCCTGCAATCCTGGCGACTGGAGGGCTGCTCGCTGTATGTCACCCTGGAACCGTGCGCGATGTGCGCCGGGGCCATCGTTCAAGCTCGCCTTCCCCTGGTGATCTATGGCGCCGCCGATCCGAAGGCTGGGGCGGTGGCGACGCTCTATCAATTACTGAGCGATCCGCGGCTGAACCATCGCTGCGAGGTGGTAGCGGGCGTGCTGGCCGGACCGTCTGCGGAATTACTCAGCCGCTTCTTTCAACAGCGACGCCGGCTGGGGAAAAAATAGCCGCTGACGATGCCGTCCGCAGGGCAGAACGAAGCGTTGAGCCGCCGCCGGCCACGGCGGCGACGGCCGCGTGTGGGGCCGACGTTCTGTCGGCCGCTAAACGTTTGTTCTCGCCCCCCCGTGCTGTATAATTGTCATAGTCTTTGGTAGGCGAACTCGGTGGGTGCTTTTGAAAGGCGGACATGATGAACGCGGAAACCGTTCGGGAATTCCTCAGGCGGCAGCCGTTCCAATCTCTGCGCGTCCATCTGTCGAACGGCGAAATCCACGAGATTCCGCACCCCGAGTTCGCCATGCTGCTAAAATCCACCCTGGTCATCGGCATCCCCGACTCGGACCGGGTGATTTGCTGTTCCCTGCTTCATATTGCCAGCATCGAACGAACGCCGAGCTCGCAGCCCGCCTGAGCTCGCGTTTCGTGGCTCTGCGGTGGGGATATAATCGCCGTTGCCAGACAACGCCACCAAGCCCTTTTGAAAGGCCAACACGATGAATGCGGATTCCGTTCGAGAGTGGTTGAACCGGCAGCCGTTTGAACCCTTCGAGGTCCGACTTTCCAATGGAGAGCGCTACCAGATACGGCACCCGGAGCTGCTCGCCATCGGCAGGAACCGCATGGTTATCGTCGATCCGAGCGAAGATCGGGTGGTTCATGTTGCCCTGGTCCACGTCAACAGCGTCGAGGCCCTGCAAACGCCAAAATAGGCCAAAGTCATGGTTGCCGCGGGGGGTGCCTCTTGCTATGATGAAAGTCAGGGACAAAAGGCAATAGCTTTGCCCACCGTCCTCAGCCCACCGAAGTTGCTAGCTAGTTTCCCACCAAGGCGGCTGGTGATCGGCCAACTCGGTGGGTGCTGAGCGTTGCCAGCCTGCGGGGTAACCCAAGGCGGCGGCCGAAACCGTTGCGGATCTCCCCTATGGCGATACTGTCGGGTGCTTAATGGCCGAAGCTGACTGATAGGAGCGATCCGTGGACCTCATTCGGCTCGAAGGCATCACCAAGACCTATCACCTGGGCGAAATCGACGTGCCGGTGCTCAAGGGCGTCTCGCTCTCCCTTGCCCGCGGCGAGATGGTGGCCCTGATGGGGGCTTCCGGCTCGGGCAAGACGACCTTGATGAACATCCTCGGCTGCCTGGACCGGCCGAGCTCGGGGCATTATTGGCTGGACGGCCAGGACGTTAGCCGGCTGACGCCCAACCAGCGAGCCCTAGTGCGGACGGCCAAGCTGGGATTCGTCTTTCAGAGCTTCAATCTCTTGCCGCGGACCACGGCCGCCCGGAACGTGATTATGCCGCTGGATTACGCGCTCCGCAGCGTCAGCGCCGGGCAGGCGCGGCGGTTGGGCCAGACCTTGCTGGAGCGGGTGGGACTCGGCGAACGCTGCCACCACGAGCCCTCGCAGATGTCGGGCGGTCAGCAGCAACGGGTGGCCATCGCCCGCTCGCTGGTCAACCGTCCCGCCCTGCTGCTGGCCGACGAACCCACCGGCAATCTCGACTCGCACGCCAGCGTCGAGATCCTCAAGATGTTCCAGCAGCTCAATGCCGAGGGGATCACCATCGTATTGGTGACGCACGACGCGAAAGTGGCCGCCTACGCCCATCGCACGATTCGGATTTCCGACGGACTGATCGTCGCGGATGAGAAGCAACCAGCCAGCGTCCCTGAGGGACACTCGGCGGCCGCTTTGCACGCGGGCCGTTCGCCCGATCCTTCGTCCCGAGAAAGCGACGGCCACCGCACGTCCCGAACCGCCAGCGTTCGAACCGTTTCCCGGTCGCACGGGGTGGAGGATGGAGGGGTTGCCGTGGCCGTGGGGCGAAAGGCCAAGGCGGCCGGCATGCCTGCCGGGTACGGTCATCCAGCCGCGCGGCAAAAGCCGCTCGCCGGCGCGGAGCCATCGGCCGTTTGGCAGGCCGAGCCGGAGGCCAAGCCGCGGCGATCGGCGGCCCCGACCCTGTTTCCGGCCACCCTCCGCACCGCGTTTACCGCCTTGCGGCGCAACAAGCTGCGGTCGGCCCTGACCGCGTTGGGGGTCATCATCGGCGTGGGGGCGGTCATCGCCATGTCGGAGATCGGCCAAGGCTCCAAGCTCGCCCTGCAAAAAGTGATTGCCAGCATGGGCGCCAATAATCTGTTGGTCCTGCCCGGTTGGGCGGTCACCGGGGCCGTCAATTTCGGCTCGGGCACCATGCAAACCCTCAAGCCCGCCGACATGGACGAAATCATGCGGCAGTGTCCGGCGGTCGAATGTGTAGCCCCGGTCGTCTGGGCGCGGACCCAGGTGGTCTACGGCAATCGCAACTGGATCCCGCAAACGATGATCGGCACCACGCCGGCCTATCTCGAGGTGCACGACTGGGAAGACATGAAAGAGGGTGAAAACTTCACCGACGGCGACGTGGTCCGGGCGGCCAAGGTCTGCCTGATCGGCGTGACCGTCGAACGCGAACTCTTTCCCGACGAATCACCCGTCGGCAAGGAAGTCCGCATCCAGAACGTCCCCTTTAGGGTGCTCGGCGTGTTGAGCCGCAGGGGGGCCAACATGATGGGCCACGACCAGGACGACGTAGTGCTGGCCCCCTGGACGACCATCAAATTCCGCGTCAACGGAGTGGGCGCGGGGAGCACGACGCCGGTGGCCCAAAGCGTGGTGAACACCACCACCACGCTGAGCAATCTGTATCCCGGCGGCACGCCTCTTTACCCGGTGACTTCCTCGGTCCAGGCCCTCGACACCCCGCAACCGGTGCGGCGGCTCAACCTGGACCGGATCCTCGTCAAGGCCGCCAGCGAGGAGGAGATCCCTGAAGCCATCCAGGAAGTCACCGGGCTGCTGCGCGAGCGGCACCATCTTCCGCCCGCTCGCAGCGACGACTTCGACATCCGCGACATGACCGAGATCACCAAAACGATGTCTTCGGCGTCGTCGCTGGTCGAGACCTTGCTGCTGGTAGTGGCCGCCATCTCGCTGGTCGTCGGCGGGGTGGGCATCATGAACATCATGCTGGTCTCGGTCACCGAGCGGACCCGCGAGATCGGCCTGCGGATGGCCGTCGGGGCGCGAAGCCATCACATCCTGCGGCAGTTCCTGGCCGAAGCGGTGGTGCTCTGTCTCAGCGGCGGGGGCCTGGGCATTGTGGCTGGCCGGGCGGCCTCGCTGGTAGTCCGCTCGGTGAAGCATTGGCCCATCTCGGCCTCGATTCCCATGATCCTGGTGGCGGTGGCGGTGTCGGCGGGGGTGGGCATCGTCTTCGGCTTCTATCCGGCCTGGAAGGCCTCGCGGCTGGACCCGATCGAGGCCCTCCGCTACGAGTGAGCCGGGGCGCAGAGCCGAAAAGCGGAAAGCGGAAAGCGCCAGCCACGGATGAACACGGATTACCACGGAAGCGACAATCCGTGTTCATCCGTGTGAATTGGTGGCGCCGTCCTTTCGGCCCTCTGCGCGGTCTTGCTCTTGGTTTCTTGACAGGATGAACAGGATTCACAAGATTCCAATTTAGAGCGATCCTGCCTGTCGGTTCTTGTCAATCTTGTCAATCGTGTCACAGTATCGCTTCGCAGCTCGGCGATCCGCTTTGGGCGGCTGCATTTCGCCAGTTGTGTCTGTCAATTTTCATTTTGCATTCTTCCGCTTTCGGCTCTCCGCTTTCGGCTTTATCTCCGCTTTTCGCCCGAATCCCTTGCCCCGGCTTCCTCTCCTGACTTTTGCCCTTCAGCCGCTATCCCTCTGCGGTGCCAATAATCGGACCGAAAAATCCCTCGATGGAGTTGATCGGCAAATTTCGGATTATTTCCCCCCATGGCATGATGGACGCAGTTCGTTGAGGGGGCAAAGATTACCGCGTGAATCGCCTTTTGTGACTCGCGTTTTCGGACGTGGGCACAAGCCCTGAGAGGACGTGAATCTATCGACCGAGAAACGACTGCGGCGACGTAACTCCTTATTTCTCAGTGAAACGTGCGGCTACGAATAACGACTTACGACGACGGAGTTGAAAGATTCACAACCTCTGAGCGGTGGGATGCGAAGCGCCTTGAGGGCGCCGATCCTGGCACGGTGGCCGTTCTGCTCGGCTCGCCTCACGCGGTCAGGACAACCCAACGAATCGACTCACTCTCACTGCCGGAGGACCCCGCCATGTCATTCAGTGCGCACACCTGTTCGCTACGACGTCTCCGATCGAGCTTTCCTTCACGAAGCGGTTTGCCGTTGGTCGCGAAAAAGCCAAGCACCAATCCGCATGCGCGGTCGCTGCGATTTGAGCCACTCGAAGAGCGGCAGCTGCTGGCCAGCAGCCTAACCTTCACCGCGCTGAACGGCGTTCTAGCCTTTCAGTGCGATGCCACGGCTGCGGCGACCGTAACCGTTAGCCAGCCATCGGCCGGCAGCCTCCAATTCGCGGATACCGGCGGCGGGACGATTAATCTCACTGGTTTGCCCGGCTGGAGCGGCAGCGGAACCGGCACTGTCTCCGGAGCGTTACCTTCCGGCACAAAGACCATCAATATTCTTGGCGCGGCAGGTCAAGTGGATAGGATCACGTTGGAGGCGTGCGCGCTTCCTGCTTTGTCTATCGACAACAATGTGGGCACGACGAATATCGACGGGGACATCACCACCAACGACAGCACCGATAGCTCGCAAGATTATGAGAGTGCGGTCGTGCTTAAGTCTGATGCGACGCTCACGTCGACAGGGAACAAAGACATCACCTTCAACGGAACGGTGCACGGCGACGGCGGCACGAATTCCAACCTGGTGGTCAACACGGGCGGTAAGACGGTGTTTGCTGGTAATGTGGGAGCAGCCGGGACTGATCTGACGAGTCTGACGACCGGCGGGGGCGGCGAAACCGACATTGGCGGTAACATCAACACCGTCGATAAGCAAACGTACAACGACGATGTGGTGCTGACCGCCAACGTTACTTTGGCGTCAGACGGCCAGGATAACATCACTTTCAATGGACTGGTAGACAACGACAGTGTTGGACTCCGGACCCTGACAGTCAATACGTACGGCGTGACGACTTTTGCCAAGGCGGTGGGGTCCCAATATAAGCTGGGGAGCTTGACCGCGGATGGCGCTCCCGGCCTTGGCATGGCGCTGGAAAATACTACCATCGAGGGCGATGTCAACGCAATTACCCAACAGTACAACGACAAGTGTCAGTCGCGGCGAAACTGGGGGCCAGTTTCGCCGCGACTGACAGCCAGGGCGCGCATTATCGCAACATCTTCCGAAGTTAGATGCAGTTCGGCCGGCGCGCTTGCCGATTGTCGAAGGTCTCTTGCGATTCGCTGCCCAATGCGTCGATAGAGATCGGGGTCATGCGGAAGTGTCTTGACGTGCTCGGCTTCGTCGGCCGCGTCCAACCACTCTACGAGTTTTTGTTTAGCCGCGTGCTGTCCGGGCGTTAGCCGGGGGCGAGATTTCTTCGGTCGGGGGCGAGACTTCTTCGCCATGAGAATCCTCTCTTTCTGCCGGACTGCCGCGGGGCTCGCGTGAAAGAGAGGGAACACGCAACGCCCCGCGGGCACGTGGGCCGACTGCGTTGCAATCGCAGCCGGTCGCCCGGCTTTTGCCTTCAGTCTACCCGCCCTGGATGTTTAATCCAGAGCGAATATGTTACCTGAAATGTTACCTAAACTCGATTCCGCAGAGGGTGGAAAAAGAACGGCCGCAGATACAACCCCCTGTCTTTCTCGGGAAATACGCGGGTTCGCGGCGGGTTCGTATAGTGTACGCATGGTCATTGAGGACTGAAAATCCAGGTGTCGCCGGTTCAATCCCGGCCCTGTCCACTTGGAACTAGGGCTCGTAACACGTTTCGTGTTAGGGGCTTCCGACGTTGCCACGTTGGGGTCCCTTCGGCTCTCCTGGCAATCGGGGGACTAAGTTGGCCACCGCGGACCAATTATTGCGAGAAGGGTGGCGCCCAGCCAAGTCTCCGAGCGAACGGTGCCGTTTTTGTGCGGCTCTGGGTCGTCACGCGCAGCGGCTCGTCGGTTTGGTCACTTGAACCGCGCGGTGGGCAGCCGTCTCAGTTGCTGGCTGCGTGGGTCCACTTCACACCTGATCCCCTTACCCTGCCCTCCCGACCAACCTTCGGTCGGTGACCGGAGAGGGAGCCGAGAGGACCGTCCCATTATTGTGGTCTCCGGCCACAAAAATCGGGACAGTTCCCTTCAGCGATTCGGCGCCGGAAGCAGATCGATGCCGGAGTGGTCGGACCGGATGCGGACTCGGAGGCAGCGGAGTGACATGGTCTTGGCGTCCGCGGTGGAATGGCCGCCGGTCCCTTGATCGACGACGAACAGGGTGTCATCGGGCAGTTCCATCGCCTTGCCATAGCCGTAGCAGTTGTCTACCAGGAAGCCGTGGTCCTTCGCCGGGGCGATCCACCGGCGACCACCATCGGTGCTGAAAATCAGCCGCAGGCCGCCGTGGCCCGGCGCATAGGAGCCGTGGAGACAGACGAGCGTGCCGTCGCGGAGCCGGTAGAGGCTCGGCGCATACATACGCATTCCAAACGCTACCGGTGCGGTCCATGTGCGGCCCAGATCGCTGGACCAGCAGATATCGCCCTCAGGACGGGCCATCAGGACTAACCGGCCGTCGCGTAGTTGTGTGGCGTTCGCTTCATCGAGGTCGTGGTTCGCCTGGATGGTCGACATGAGTTGCCAGGTCGCTCCGCGGTCGCGGCTGATGAGGTCGGCGGCCCGCGCGGGACCGCCTTGCTTCATCACGCCACTGATCGTCAGCAGAATCGAACCGTCTTTAAGCAACACCATCGGGCCATCGGTTTCGTCGGCGAGGAAAGGTGACGACGGACGGATGGGCTCCTTGTCCCAGGTCTTGCCTTGGTCGAACGAGCGAAGGATAACGGTGCGGTGGGCGAGTTCGGGCTGTTTTACCATGTCGCCAAACTCGGCCCCCGAGTAAGTAAATAGCGAGCAGAGCAGTGTGCCGTCGGGCAAGGCGACCCATGCCGGATGCCGGTCGTCATCCGGGGTGTCGATCAGCGTCACGGGCTTGCTCCAGGTCTTGCCCTGGTCGCTGGAGCGGATGATCATCGCACGACCGCCGGTGGGCGCAACGATGTCGGCCGGCAGTCCCATCTTGTGATAGGCCTCGATCGTTTTGGGCGGGTAGCGTAGCGGCGTTGGCGGCGAGGCGTGCCAGTAGCCGGCGCTAAAGCCGACCAGCCAATCGCCGTTGGCAACTCGGACTGGCGACACCCAGCCGACGAAGCCGCCATAGCCCGGGAATTGATCGGGTTGACGGGTACCGGGGGCAACTAGCGTTCCGAGGCAATCGGCTGGCCGCAGGCGAGACTCGCCGCCTTGCACGACCGTCACTGTCACCAAGGGCCGTTGCAACCGGGCGGTCTCTTGCGACCTTGCCGGAGCACCGTCCGGATCGGCGGCCATAGCCTGCGATGGACACGGAAACGCGATAATCGCCGCGCAGATCAGAAGCGGTGCAAGGCTCGCGCAGCTAGAGGAACATGCATGAGTCACTTTCGCCTCCTCGTGAGACTTGGCAGCCACAGTCCGATTCTCGCCCAGTTCCCAGCCGCAGATCGCTCAGTGAACCGAACAAGAGATGCAGGGGTCGTAGGCCCGCACTAGCATCGAGCAGAGCAA
>JAJYGU010000083.1:779-4969 GCA_021784975.1 Planctomycetota bacterium | reverse complement strand
CACGATCGTGGTAAATGAGTGCCCGGCGATGGTCAGCACGGGCTCGCCATCGCGCAAAGGCGACTGGCTCCGTCGCCCCACGGAAGACTGCGCGGCGGAAACTGGTTGCAGCGACGGTGCCTGTCCCCTTTGCCCACCCACCTTGGCGGTGGCCAGCAACTCGTGGTCGGCCATGACGAACGGATTCTGGCTGCGCTGCAAGGCCGTCCCCAGCCGCCAGAAGCTGGCGACAATCTTCCGCACCAACGGCGGCTGCGAAGCCAACCGCAACGGTTCGGCCACCGGCCGGTACTCGGCCCAGAGGTCGTAGATGGGGTAGTAGAGCAAGACGTGCGGGTCGGGCGTGGCCGGTTCGAGCAGGGCATTGAGCCGGCCCACGAAATCACAGTAGGCCCGGTAGTCGCTGGCCGAACGCCGCGCCGGGGCATAGTACAGCCTGAAGTCGGTCACGCCCCAGGCGGCCTGCCAGGCGGCGGTGGCCTGCATGGCGTCCAAAGCGGCATCGCTGCGATTGGCCATACGCTGGCTGAAATCGCTGACTTCGGTCATCACCCGGCGGCGGCCATGCAGCGCAGCCGCCGAACACGGCATGCCGGCGGTCATCCAGCCGCCGTGGATCACCACTTCCGGATCGGACGATAGCTCATCCATGCCGGGGATGTCCATTCGCCCCAGCACCTTCAACTTGTCGCCATCCAACGGCACATGGTGCAAAATGTCTTCTTCCCAAAGCGTATGACCCGATGAAGCGATGTGGTGCTTGCCGCACCAGGCCTGAATCTGCCCGTAGTAGCGATCCGCCACCAGGTCGGCCACCAAGGCCCAGAATTGGCGGCGGACGTGGCGATCTGCGGCCGTGTCGCCCTCGAAAAGACTGCGGCGCTGGACCTTCAGGTCCTGGTGATACCGTTGCTGATACTGCTCGGGCAGGTCGCGGACCCACGGCACGCTGGGCAGATCGGGCAGGTCGCGGACCCACGGCACGCTGGGCAGAGCGACGGTTTTCGGATCAAGCGGATCGACCACAGGAACTTTCTTACGGACCTCTTTCGGCAATTGCCCAATGTTCACCGCCATCAGCGAGGGCTCATCGGTGAAGACCGCCTGAATGGTGGCGCCGAAATACTTTTCGAGGCGCCGCCAGTAGGCGTCGTGGGTATGGCGGATGAAGCTGGCATCGGCCCGCGCGTCGAGCAGATTGATGTACCTCCGCGCGTAGGCGAAATTGTTGCTGGCGTGGGTGTGTTCGTAGGATGGGCGCAGCATGAACGGATCAGACCGCGATTGGTCGAACGCCAAGGCAAGGGCCTCGAATCCCCGGTTCTCCGCCAGGACCAGCCCGCCGGCGGCGCCGCTGGGATAGCCCTTCTCGTCGTAGAGCCAGACGAACAAGCCCAACTGCCGGCAGGCCTCGACGCCCTTAATGAGCGTCTTCCAAGCTTCCTCTGATTGCATGTAGTGCGGAAACGCGACATTGCAGACGATGCCTCCCAGGCCGAGGTCTTTGTAATACTTCATGCCGGAGGGCGATGCCCGTTGGGCCTTGATCCCGTGAACGATCTGTAGCGGCCGGTCGCTCATGGCCGGCTGTTGCCACGCCCGCAGCCAGGCGGCCGGTACCACCGTCGAAACCGAAGTGGACGGCTTGGCTGAACCGCCGGCAAATGCGGCGGCACATAGTGCCATGAGGCCAAACGACAGAGTGGTTTTGCAAAGTTTCACAGGGCGATTCCTTCATTTCTTGTTTTTCGGGCCTCGGCTTTCAGCTTTCGGCTTTCGGTTCGCCGTCCCCGCACAGCACGCAGAGGCCGTAGAGGATGCGGCGAGGGAGGTCGATTGCGGGGACGCCCATTCGGTGCAGCTCCAAAAGTCGGCGCCAGGCGCCGTACGAGCAAGGCGCGGCCCGCTCGGTCAGATCTAGCACTCTGCAAAAACAGTCCAGTAGCTTTGTAGCTTCTTCGGCAGCAGCGGGTGAGCGCTGGTGGAGTCGATCGCGTAGCGCACGGGCTTGCTCCAGCGATCGCCAAAAACTCCGCCGGCCGATCTGCCAGCGTTTCGACCACGAATACCGCAACGGATTGAAGCCTGCCCAGAAGCCGGCTGGGCCGCTGGTGTTCCTTGGATGCCGCCTGAAGAGCAACATGGGCTGGGCAAGATAGGAAATCTGGCCGACTGAGGCCGCACACAACGCGGTCCACCAGTCGTGCGACGCCACGGTGGCTGGCAATGGCAGGGCAAACTCCATCAGCGGCCGGTTCACCATGCAGGCGCAGCCCAGCACGAAGCTCCGCCCCAGCAGGATTCGCAACGGTTGGCCTTCGCCGTGGCGGAGCCGGGAGTAGTGCAGAAAGGACGGATGGATCGGCCGCAGATCGGCATTGACGACCTTCAGGTCGGAGTAGACCAAGTGCGGCAAGCGGCGACCGGTCCGCTTCTCCCGAATGCGCATCTGCTCCAGCAGTCGCTCGAGTTTATCAGGGAACCATACGTCGTCTTGATCCGCGAAGGCCAAATACTCGCCGCCCGCCCGATAGGCCTCCTGCATGAGGTGGCCAAAACTGGCCGCGGCGCCGCAGTGGCACCGATTCTCGAGCAGCACGATCCGCCGGTCCGCGGCAGCCTCGCGGAGCAACGGAAAGGTTTGGTCCTGGGAACCGTCATCGCGGACCAAGAGCGTCCAGTCGGCGTGCGACTGGTTGCGAATGCTCTCGATGAGCGGACGCAGGTAGGCCCCGCCGTTGTAGGTAGACAGCACGACGAAGACGTTCGACATGACGGTCCAATGTAAAGGCGCGGGCCGACTGGGGCAACACCGCGCCGTACCCCCAATGTGGGTACAAGGATTTTCTCCACGGAACGCGGAACGCTGAGCCGCTGAACTGACATTGCCTCCAGGGGCGAGTTCTGCGATAAGTTAGGCCTTGCACGAGGCGCAATGGATTGCACATGATCTCGCTGTTGTTGACCTCCTTGGTGGCGTTCGCCGCATCCCTGATCTTGACCGCCCTGGTCCGGGCGGTGGCACGGCATTGGGGCATCGTCGATTCGCCGGATGGTGCCCGGAAGCTGCACGGACATCCCCGGCCGCTCTGGGGCGGGGTGGCCGTTTACGGGGCGATGGTATTGGGCCTGCTGGCCGTCTGGCTTGGACTGGTCCCGGGCAGCCCGGAACTGCGAGAGCTGGCCACCGCCTGGGCCGCGGCCGCCGGTTGCGTGTGCTTCGTCGGGAGCATCGACGACCTGTTCGATCTTCATCCCCGGCTAAAGCTTGGACTGCAAATCGTCTCGGTGTTGCCCATCGTGTGTTTCGGATACCACGTCGATCGCATCGTGGCCTTTAGTTGCCCGATCCAACTGGGTTGGCTGGGCATTCCCTTGACCGTGTTGTGGTTGGTCGGCTGTATCAACGCCTTGAACCTGATTGACGGGATGGACGGGCTGGCGTCGATCGTCGGCATGTCGGCCGCTGCTATGTTGGGGGGGATTGCTGCCAGCGAAGGGCACGCCCACGTGGCCATGATGGCCGTCATCCTGGCCGGCGCGCTGGCCGGGTTCTTGATCTACAATCTGCCGCCCGCCAGCATTTTCTTGGGCGATTCAGGGAGCATGGTCATCGGACTGACGGTGGGGTTATTAGGAATCCAAGGGGCGATGAAGACCTCGGCCACCCTGGCCATCACCGCGCCGGCGGTGGTCATGACTCTGCCCATGTTCGACATCGCCGCCGCCCTGGTGCGGCGGAGACTGACCGGGCGGTCGTTCGACACGCCCGACCGGCTGCACATCCACCACCGGCTGCTCAGTCGCGGCTGGACCCCGTGGCAAGTCTTGTGTACGCTCGGCGCCTTGTGCCTGACCACCGGGGCCGCCGCCACTGCGGCCACCATCTTCCGCCGCGACGCCTTGGCGTGGATCACCGCCGTCACGCTGGTGGTGTTGCTGATCCGGCTGCGTCTGTTTGGCTACGAGGAGTTCGCCATGGCCAAAGAGGCGATCCGCAATCGCCTGGCGAGGCTGCTGGCCCGGCTCCGCGGACGGCACGCCACCGCCAGCCAACCCAGCCCCGCCGATCTTGACGCCTTATCCTCCGGCGAGGTGTGGGAGCTGTTGATTCGCGACGTGCCGCGGTGGCGGGTCCACCAAGTGGAGCTGACCCTTTCGCACCATCACCAATCCGCCAGCACCGCTCC
>JAJYGU010000083.1:0-769 GCA_021784975.1 Planctomycetota bacterium | reverse complement strand
GGCTCAGCCCCACCGCGCCGGCCAGTGCCGATTGCCGCTGGTCGGTGGCGGTCTCGCTGCCGGCCGCGCGAGGCGCCGAGTGCAAGCTCCGCGTCGGCAGTGTCGACGCGATGGCCTCCCGACCCAACCTTCCCGCGTTGACCTCTCTATTGACGATCTATGGGAAACACTTCGCCGCCCATGCCGAGCAGATGTTCGGTCCGCCAGGGGCGGCCGAGACATCGCCCCCGCAAAAGCGGCGGTGGGCAGCCTAGGGCAAGCCCAAGGGATAAGGGATGAGGGGTCGGCGACACGGGACACAACGACGAAAACTTGTGCGCTATGGAAACCCATGCCCGCAAGCTCCGACTCAACGCTCCAATCCCTAATCCCCGATCCCGGATCCCCTTCCCATGCTCGATCTGGACATCGGCGTAATCTACACGGATGAGCGGGATTTGATTTCACCGCTGGTCGAGTCGCTGCGCACCTCGGGCGACGGGCTGCGAATGCGCCTGATCATGGTCGATAACGACTCGACCGCCGACGTGGAGCAGTGGACGCGAGCCCTGGCGGAAAGCAAAATTCTCTACAACACCCGACGCATTACCTATGCCGCCAACCTTAATCGCATCCTGGCGGCTTCGTCGGCGAGATATGTGCTCTTGTTGAACACCGACATGCATTTCCGGGTTTCGCAACAGTGCCTGGCCCGGATGGTCGCCTTTCTCGACGCCCACCCGCGCTGCGGGGTAGCCGGCTGCCGCTTGCAGCACGCCGACGGCAGCAA
>JAJYGU010000080.1 GCA_021784975.1 Planctomycetota bacterium | reverse complement strand
TTCCGATCTTGGCCCGGGGGGAGGATGCTGGACAGGGTTCGTTACGCTCAGGAACGAGATTTGTCACACGTCGCGGAGCGACGGCATGATGGTAGCCGTGGGTTTCAACCCACGGTTAGAAAGCATCGAAGTTTTCCCGCGTCGCGTAGCGACGCCTGAGAAGGCCGAGACGTTCAGGGGTCGCTACGCGACGACGATCGAATCCCGCACCACTACGGCGGGTTGAAACCCGCCGCTACCATCACAACTTCGCTACGCGAAATCGCCCTAGCTACTCTTCTTCCGCCCGCAGCCGGGCCAGCACGCTGTGGTCTTCCAGGGTCGAGGTGTCGCCCGCCGTCTCCCGGCCGGCGGCGATGTCGCGCAAGAGCCGCCGCATGATCTTGCCGCTGCGGGTCTTGGGCAGGGCCACGGTGAAGTGGATATCGTCGGGCACAGCCAGGGCCCCGATCTCCTTGCGGACGTGGCCTTTCAGCTCCTGCCGCAACGCCTCGGTGGGCTCGAAGCCGCTGGACAGGGTCACGAACACCGCCACCGACTCGCCTTTCACTTCGTGCGGCCGGCCCACCGCGGCCGCTTCGGCCACCGCCGGATGGCTGACCAGGGCGCTCTCGATCTCGATAGTGCTCAAGCGATGCCCGGCCACGTTCAACACGTCGTCGATGCGGCCCATGATCCAGTAATAGCCGTCTTCGTCGCAGCGGGCGTTGTCGCCGCAGAGGTATTTGTGGGGCACCTGGCTCCAATACTGGAGCTTGTAGCGCGCGTCGTCGCCCCAGATGCCGCGGAGCATCCCCGGCCAGGGCCTGGCAATGGTCAGCCAGCCGCCGGCGCCGGCCGAAACCGGCTGGTGGTCTTTGCCGACCACTTGCGGCACAATTCCGGGCAGCGGCTTGGTGCAACTGCCCGGCTTGGTGGCAATGGCTCCGGGCAGAGGGGTCATCATGATGCCGCCGGTCTCGGTCTGCCACCAGGTGTCGACGATCGGGCACCGCTCGCGGCCGATCTTGCGGTGGTACCACATCCAGGCCTCGGGATTGATCCCCTCGCCCACGCTTCCCAGCAATCGCAAACTGGAGAGGTCGTACTTGTCGACCCACTGGTCGCCCCACTGGATGCACGCCCGGATGGCGGTCGGGGCGGTATAGAGAATGGTGATGCGGTGCTTCTCAACCATTTCCCACCAGCGGCCGCGGTGCGGCCAGTCCGGGGCGCCCTCGTACATGAAGCTGGTGGCCCCGGCGGTCAATGGGCCGTAGACGACGTAGGTGTGGCCGGTGATCCAGCCGATGTCGGCGGTACACCAGTACGCGTCTTCGTCGCGAATATCGAACACCCACTCCATGGTCTTCTTGGCGAACAGGTTGTAGCCCGCGGTGGTGTGCAAGATCCCTTTGGGTTTGCCAGTTGAGCCGCTGGTATAGAGGATGAACAGCGGGGTTTCGCTGTCCAGCGGCACGGCCGGGCAATCGGCCGGGGCCTGTTCCATCAGCTCGTCCCACCACAGGTCGCGGCCGGGCTGCATGGCCACCTGGCTGCCGGTACGGCGGCAGACGATGCACTTCTGGACCGTCGGCGACTTGGCCAGGGCGGCATCCACATTGGCCTTGAGCGCGATCTGCCGGCCGCGCCGCCAGCCGCCGTCGGCGGTGATCATGAGCTTCGCCCCGGCGTTCCGGTTCCGCTCGGCGATCGCCTCGGCCGCGAACCCGCCGAAGACCACCGAGTGGATGGCGCCGATGCGGGCACAGGCCAGCATGGCGATGGCCAGCTCGGGTACCATCGGCATGTACAGGGCCACCACGTCGCCCTTTTCGATCCCCTGGCCTTTGAGCACGTTGGCAAACTTGCACACCTCGCGGTGCAGCATCTGATAGGTGTAAATCCGCACGTCGCCCGGCTCGCCCACCCAAATCAGGGCCGGCTTGTTCCGCCGCGGGCTTGACAGGTGCGCATCCAGGCAGTTGTAGGAGACGTTGGTCTGGCCGTCGACGAACCATTGGGCGAACGGCTCATTCCACTCGAGGACTTTGGTGTAGGGCTTGAACCAGTGCAGCTCGTGGGCCGCCTTTCCCCAAAAACCCTCCAGGTCGTGGTTGGCCTCGTTCCACAGGGCCTCGTACTCCGCCAACGAGCCCACCCGCGCCTTGGCCGCAAACTCCGCCGGCGGCGGGAAGCAGCGTTCTTCCTTCATCACGTTAACGATCTGGCCGGGTTTTGTCATGCCTCGCATTATAGCCCCTGTGATTGCGATCAGCAAAGAGGCAATCGGTAATCCCTGACCAAGGAGCGTTGCTCCGAAAAAGCAATCGCGCGGAGTACGTTCGAGGCTCGCGGGACATTGTTCGCTCGACTCTGACATGGTAGGATGACTTTGGTGATGTCGGGGGCGAGACAGACTTGGCCGCAAGGAGATGCGTCACATGTCAAGGACCATTCGCTCGTGGCTGCTCTGGATGGCGGTTTTGGCGACATCGTTTTGCGTCGGTTGTTTCGCCAGGCCGAGCGCGAATCGCCCTAAACCGCCGGAACAGAAACTTGAAAGCCGCGGGCAAGCCGCCAAGCCACGCCCGGAAAAGGCAAAGGCGGCCGCGCCGTCAACTGAGAGACCTTCGGCAAGCACGGGCGCGACTCGTGAATCGCAACATGCCCAGCCCGCACCGCCGCCGACCATCCCGGCGGTGGTCCTCAGCGACGAGCTTCGGGCCGCCTGTCTGGTCAAGGTGGGCGATAAACTGCCCGATGCCGAGTTGTCCGATCTCGACGGCAAGCCGCGTGCCTTGCACAGCCTTTTTGGCAAGAAGCTGACGGTGGTCTGCTTCTGGACCATTGGCGACACGGAGCGATCGAAGCTGCTTTCCGCGGCCCTGCTGGGCGACCTGGCGAAGAGCCTGCCCAAGCCGGGCGGCGATCGGGACGTGGTCCTGGTCGGCGTCAACGTGGGCGACTCGGCCGAAGCCGTCCGGCGGCAGTTGAAACAGGCCGAGGCAAGCTTTCCGAACCTGCTCGACCGGCAAGGCAAGCTGCTGGCCAAGGTCACCAAGGACGGCAAGACTCCGCGCATCTACCTGTTGGATTCCAACGGCCGCATCCTCTGGTTCGACCTGGAGAACTCCCGCAGCTCGCGCCGCAACCTGGAGGAGGCCATCCAGGTGGTGCTGGGGAAGAAATAAAAGGTTAGGACATGGCGATTGAGATTCAGCTTCCCACCACGATCGAGGAGAAGCTCCGTTTGCAGCTCGGCGATGTTGCCGTGGCAGGCAGGGAGGCGATGTTGGTTGAGCTGTATCGCCAAGGCAAGATCTCGCACGGGGAATTTGCGGAGGCCCTTGGGCTATCCCGTTATGAAGCCGACGCCGTGCTGAGGCGACACAATGTCACGGAAGACCTGATCACCGGCGAGGAGCTTGCCGAGCAATTGGCACGGCTGCGATCACTTACCAGCCAATGATCGTCGTTGCTGACACGTCACCGTTTATCGACGAACGGAAAGCCATAACGATCACACGAACCCACCAGACCCCAAGTGAGCGAGGGAACCGTAAAGGCATTTCGCCAACAACCATCAAAGTGCAGTATCCCACTATGAAAGATCGCATTGGTAGTGTTGTGGAACTGCTTGTGCTGGTCTTCACCGCCATCTATTTGTTTTGGGGTTGGGCCGATTACTCGGCCCACGGAAATCCGATTGGCTTCTTTCTGGTATTCAACTCACTGATTTTTGCCCTCTTAGCGACGCTCACAACCACAGCCACGTACCGAATTGCGCCGAAATCACCGTGGCGAGCGATTACTTCTGCCTTTGCTGTCGCCATTGCACTCGGCGACCTCGCATGCATCGGCTCCGACCTGCGGCGATTCCAGATTTTGGGTGGCCCAGGCAAGGAGATGCAAGCACTTCTCATGAACCTACACATTCCACCCGCTGCGCAAGGGCAGTGGCTCCAAGATACTGAATTGCTGATTCGTCGTGAGTTCTTCTCCACGGGCCTGATCGCTCTCCTGTTGCTTGCGTACATCTCACGATTGGCCTCTGAGTACGGAAGGGAGCGGATAGGGAAGGTGGGATAGTCTTCTTCGGGGAATTCCGGGGAATTCCGGACACGGGACGGGGACACAGTATCAGTTACGCGAAAATGGGCAAGCATAGTTCGCCATATTGCCGAGATTAGTATTGTGTCCCGGAATTCGGCCGGAATTCGCGCGCTCTGGGCGAATCCGCCCACCGTCTTCGGAACCGAGAGTGGGAGTTCGAATCCCTGTACTGCTGGCGGCCGTCACTTAAAGCCGACGACGAGTTGCTTGCCGAGGGCTTCAGCATAACGGGTCAAGGTGACCACAGTCGGGTTGGGCTCTCTTTCATTCTCCAGCCGGGAAAGAGCCGCGCGGCCAATTCCGGTCTTCTTTTCGAGGTCCGATAGGCTCAAGCCCCGGGCTTGACGTTCAGCCTTCGTTTGCCTTGTGTCGAAGTTCGAACACCCGGACGATCACGAACGCGATCAAGGTGATGGCGAAGAAAACCAAGAGCAACCAAGCGATACCCTGAAGCGTCTCAATGATCGTCCGATAGACCTCGAGAACCCATCGGTTTGCCGTCAGTTCGACGATCGAACCGTCTTTATTAGGGGCCGTTACGTATTGTTCGAGTTTCCAGAGGCTCACGCCGCTGGAAACACCGACTACATACATGGCGAATCGCATGTACCTGGACCACGCTTTGCTCACCTCATCAGAGATAATCCGATCGAGGATGGAATCAATCGGCTTGCGGAACAATAGCACTGCCACGAATGAGACGCCGACGGCAATCAAGAACGTCACTCCAAGAAGTGTTACGAATGACATGGTGAACCCCCTTGCAGGTAATAATCTGCGTTTCGAACTGTTGTCTCCCTCACCCCTCAACTATCAAGGCTACGATTCACCGCCAATATAACGCTCCG
>JAJYGU010000108.1 GCA_021784975.1 Planctomycetota bacterium | reverse complement strand
TGGGACTGTCCCCTTCACTGCTGGGGAGACACATTCGATGGACTGTTGCGCACACACCGAGGCGGCAACTGGGCCGGCGGGGGGTGGCGGAGGACAAACCGTCAGCGACGTGTCCGGCATCGAACGCAAGTACCGCGAGTTCCTGGAGGCCGCCAACGCCCCCGCCGCGCTGGATGCCAAGACCAAGCGGTCGATCGCCATTGCCCTGTCGGTGCTGGCCCGCTGTGAGCCCTGCTTGAAGAGCCATCTCAAAAAGGCCCGCGAGATGGGCCTTTCGCAAGAGGAAATCGACGAGGCCGCCTGGCTGGGCATCTCCTTCGGCGGCTCGCCAGCCATGGTTCTCTACAACCAGATGCGGAAGGGATGACTGCGTTTTCCTCTGCATCCTCCGCGGTTCCACTAACCCGGATTATTCACGCCGCCGGATGTGCGATGCGCAGGGTGCGGAATCGTAACCCGAAGCGTAAGCGAGGCTAAGTCTTGTGGCCGTCCTCGCTTACGCTTCGGGTTACTATGCCGCCGTGAATAATCCTGCCCAGCAAGATCTCCCGATCAGCACACCTCGCACGCATGTCGCAACTGGCTGGTATAAAAGCACTTGCGGCGTGACCCCAAAGCAGCGCAGACGTGCGGCGGTCGCCTTGCTAGAATAATATACTGATGGAATAAGTCGAGGCCGATCTGCGGGACATGACGACCGCGGGAGTTGGTTGGCCACCCAAGGCGGTACGTTGCGATCGAAGGCATTCGATCGAGACGCAAGCATTCGAGCAGGCGGAGCAAGGCCCGCCTGAACAGGCTATCGCAGCAACTCTGTTGGTCTGACCGCCCGGTGTTTTTCCCTGATAGTCGCACGCGCTTGCTTTATGTCCATTTCCCCAGTCCTCGCTGAGTTGCACGCCTCCGTCCCGGTGGTCGAGCCGTCGCTGCTGGCCTGTGACTTTGCCCAGCTTGGGCAAGAGATCCGGCGTGTCGAGCAGGCGGGGGCACGGATGCTGCACCTGGACATCATGGACGGCCACTTTGTGCCCAACCTGAGTTTCGGGGTGCCGGTAGTCGAGGCGGTCCACCGGTCGACGCATCTGCCGTTGGACGTGCATCTGATGATTTCCGAGCCGGCGCGATATGTGGACACTTTTCGCGAGGCGGGGGCCGATCTGTTGACGGTACACATCGAAACCCTGCCGGACCCGCGGCCGTTGCTGCACCAGATGCGCCGGATGGGCGTCGGCGTGGGCATCTCGCTGAACCCGCCCACGCCGCTTTCCCAGATCGAAGGCTGCCTGGACCTCTGCGACCACGTACTGGTCATGAGCGTCATGCCCGGCTTCGGCGGGCAAGAGTTCGAACCGGTGGCCCTCGACAAGCTGCGCCGGTTGCAGACCATGGTGGGGCCGGAGGTGTTGCTTCAGGTCGATGGCGGGGTGAACTTGGAAACGGTCCGCCAGTGCGCCTTGGCCGGCGCCGACCTGTTTGTGGTTGGCTCGGCGTTGTTTTCCCAAGAGAACTACGGTCAGTTCCTCGAAGAGATGACCGGACTGGCCCGGAAGAATACTTGCAAGATAGCCTAACGGGATCTAACAGAACTCCCCTCGCCCGCTGGCGGGAGAGGGGCAGGGGGCGAGGGCATTTTGCGTCTTGCTAGAGTCCCTAAATGTCATACCCATCAACGTAAGCGCTAATAACGTCAGTGTGTGATTAAACATGTTACAGATCATCCTCGTTCGGCCCGGCGCCACGGATTACGACGTACAAGGGCGCATCCAAGGGGCGCTGGATATTCCCATGAACGAGCAAGGCAACACGGAACTGACGCAGACCATCGAGGAGCTGCGCGACAAAGCCATCGAAGCCATCTACGCCCCGCGGTCCCAGCCGGCCTTGCAGACGGCGGAAGCCCTTGGCAAGGGGCTGGGAGTGAAATTGAAGAAGTTGGCTGGGCTGCAAAGCCTGAACATGGGACTTTGGCAAGGCATGCTGATCGACGACGTCCGCCGCAAGCAACCCAAGGTCTACCGTCAGTGGCAAGAGCAGCCGGAGAACATCTGTCCACCGGAAGGTGAAATGCTCGGCGCGGCCGACGAGCGGGTCCGCACCGCGCTGACCAAACTCCTCAAACGTCACAAAGAGGGGGTCTTCGCCCTGGTGGTGCCGGAACCACTCCTAAGCCTGGCGCGACGCTTCCTGACGCACGGCCAATTGGGCGATTTGTGGAAGGCCCCCAACGGTCACGGCCGATTTGAGATTGTAGCGGTAACCGCGGAAGAGACTGTCGTCCCCAGCGCGTAGCCCCGGGAGGTGCCGTGTCTACCAACCGTTCCGACCCCAGTAGTGGGAAAGCCGTTCTGAAGCGTCCGAAACGCGGCGTGCCCGAAGGTCTGTGGAAGCGTTGCCCCGGTTGTCAGGCGACCATCTTTCGCAAGGAGGCCGAACGGCGTTTGGGGGTCTGCCCGGAGTGCGATTATCATTGGTACGTGCCTGCCCGGCAGCGGATCGCCCAGGTGCTCGACGAAGGGACCTTCGAGGAATGGGACGCCGATCTCGATCCGGCCGACCCACTGGAGTTCGTCGACAAAATCCCCTACCGGCAACGCCTCCAGGAAGAGCAACAGCGGACCGGCCTGCGCGACGCGGCCGTGGTCGGCAGCGGCATGATCCGCGGCCGCCGCTTGGCCTTTGGGGTGACCGATTCGGCCTTCATCATGGGGAGCATGGGCTCGGTGGTCGGCGAAAAGCTCACCCGCACGGTAGAGCGGGCCACCCAGCAAGAGTTGCCGCTGATCATCATTTCCGGCTCGGGCGGCGGGGCGCGGATGCACGAGGGCATGCTCTCGCTGATGCAGATGGCCAAGGTGTCGGCGGCCCTGGCCCGCTTCGCGGCAGCCGGCGGGCTGTTCATCTCGGTGTTGACCAATCCGACCATGGGCGGCGTGGCCGCCAGCTTTGCCTCGCTCGGCGACGTGGTGTTCGCCGAGCCCCGCGCCCTGATCGGCTTCGCCGGGCCGCGGACCATCCAGGCCACCATCCGCATCGAGCTCCCAAAAGGCTTTCAGACCAGCGAGTTTCTGCTCGAGCACGGCTTCATCGATCGCATCGTCCGCCGGCAAGACCTGCAAAGCGAGTTGGCCCGGGCGATCGACTATTGTGGTTTGTAGCGGCCGGGGACTGGTCCATTTTCCGGCCGGCAGACGCGTTTTGCAAACGAAGCGCGGACCGAGAACATGGACCTGTCCCCTTCCCGACCCTATGCCGCTTTTCGACCACCTCAAGGCGATATTTTCCGGCAGCCGGCTCAACGTGTCGGCCCGCTTCGCCTTGTTGCGCGAGGCTATTTCGGGCACCATGTCGAACTTCTACATGGCCCGCGATCTGAAGACCGGGGCCATCGTCGGCCTGAAAATCCTGGATGTGAAAAAGACGGCGGCCTTTGAAGCCCGCTTCAAGGGCCTGCACAAACCGAGCGAAGGGGAAATCGCGGTTTGCCTGCAACACCCGCGGATCGTCAAGACCTATGAACACGGTCTGACGACCCAGCGGTCGCCCTACCTGGTCATGGAGTTTCTGGAAGGTCCGGACCTGAACTCGGCCATTGTGGCCCGTGACCCGCGGCTGGAGGCCAATCGCATGCGCTACCTGCGGCAGGCGGCCGAGGCGGTGGCCGCCGTGCACGCTGCCGGGTTCATCCACCGCGACGTCTGCCCGCGGAACTTCATGCTCACCGATGGGGGCGAAAACCTGAAGCTGATCGATTTTGGGTTGACCGTGCCGGCCCGGCCGGAGTTCATGGCCCCCGGCAACCGCACCGGCGCCCCCAACTACATGGCCCCGGAGCTGATCCGCCGCCGGCCGACCGACCAGCGGCTCGACGTGTTTGCCTTCGGGGTGAGCGCCTACGAATTGTGCACTTCGGAGCTCCCCTGGCCGCGCGGCATCGACGGCAAAGCGGCCATGACCCACGATCGTCCGCCCACCGACATTTACCGCTACTGCCCGGACCTTCATCCGGTGCTCGCCCGGGCCATCCACGCCTGCATCCAACCGCAGGTGTCCGAACGCTGCCCGTCGATGGCCAAGTTCCTGCAACTCGTCCAGGCCGTGCCGGATTCGGGCCGGGAAGAGACGCGGTAAGCCATCCGTCGGCCCAGGAACGCCGCACCCCATGCCGCAGAGGAGCCGCCAAATGGCTCCCTTTCGACGATTTCGCTGGCTCGGTAGAATAGTGCTGGTGGGGCGACGGTTGTGCTCGGAGACGAGAAATGTTCACCTCCGACGACATTCTGACGCGATTGCGGCTGAGGCCCTTCGTACCGGTGCGGATCATCATTAGCTCCGGCCAGACGTTCGATATCTTTCATCCCGATTTGGTGCTGGTGGGCCGGCGGGACATGATTATCGGCATGGCCAGCCGTGAGAACCCAGCCCAGTACGAACAGACGACCCGCGTTCCGCTGATGCACGTCACCGCCATGGAAGACCTGCCCGCGCCATCAGCGTCGGGCAATTGAAGGGAGATGCTATGGGCCTGACGGTACTTGAACTCCGTGTGGGCAATCCGGCCGAGCCGGAAGTGACCAAAGCGGTGGAGTTTCTCGTCGATTCCGGGGCGACCTATTCGGTGGTGCCCGAGCCAATCTTGCGGGAGTTGAAGATCAAACCGATTGCCGAGCAGACGTTCCGCCTGGCCGACGGCTCGAAGATCACACGCAAGAAAGGCGGGGCCTTCTTCCGATACGGGGACCAAGTCGGCGTGGCCGACGTGATCTTCCGCGAAGAAGGGGACCATACGCTGCTGGGCGAGTTTACCCTGGAGGCCCTCGGTCTGGCCCTCGACCCGTTCAAGCGCGAGCTCCGCCCGCTGCCGATGATCTTGGCCGGCTGTGCGGCTTGCGAGGAGTCTCCCCTCTCCTTTCGGGAGAGGGGCCGGGGGTGAGGGCGGAGCAAGGCGG
>JAJYGU010000478.1 GCA_021784975.1 Planctomycetota bacterium | reverse complement strand
CGTCTTGCCGGCAGCCTCGTTGATCACTTCGATCAGCTTCCGCTCCAAGTCGGCGGCGTAGGCCACGCAATCGTCGTAGCGCCCCTTGCCTTCCCCGGGCTTGTCGCGAAGCTCGATCACCGGGCCGGAGTGGCTGTGCGAGCCGGCGATCATCACCAGTCCCACGCCCGAGGCCGACTTCACGGCGGCCCGGATCCGCTGCATCATGTCGTCGCGGGGGCCGCGGCCGATGTCCATGCCCACGATGGCCAGCTTCTTCCCTCCGACGTCGATCACCACCGCCTTGGCGTACAAGGGATCCATCACACCCTTGGAGAGCTGGTGGTGGCGGGCGCCGTAACCCCACATCGGCATGGGCTTGGTAGGGGTGATGTCGCGTTTGGCCACGCCGACCTTGAAGGTGGCAGCCTGCCCGATGCTGGTCGCCGCCAGGGAAAGTACCAACAAAGCATTTGCCAACTCTCGTAGCAGTCCGCTCATCGCTCGCTCCTTTCCTTGCTGTTACTGCTCGTAGCGGGAAGCCGCCTTTTGCCGGCGCGGCCGCGACTTGCGGGGGAAGAGACTGTGACGCTGACCGCGCGTGCTATATTCCATCAGTTCCAACACACTCCGGTGCACCAGCCGGCCGCTGGCGTCGACTTCCCGCGAACTACGGGAAACGACCCCGCCGGGCACCTCCGGACAGATGATTTCCAGGGCGGTGACCGTCCCCTTGGGACATCGGCGGACGGTCTTCACGTTGACAACGCTCATCAGCTCGCCGAGCACGTTCCAGGGCATCTCCAGCGAGGTCACCTCCATGCTGCTCTCGCCGGACACCTTTCCGTCGGGATCGGTGCTGACGCTCTCCCGCTTGAAGACATAGGGGGCTACGGTGGTCGAATAATAGATGCGGGTGACGGTCTTGCCATTGGCCCCGTGGCACTCCACTTGCTGAACCTTGCAGGGAATCTTCTGACGGTCGACCACCACCTGGCTGTCCGACGGAGCCGACAGCTTCGTGTCCTTCGACAACAGCTCGCCGTGAAACCCCTGCTTGATGGTCTGCGGCCGGCCGTCGAACCGTTTTCCGACCACCTCGACGCAACTGTCGATTTCCAGCGTGACCTCGTCCTTGTCGACTCCGACAAGGGTAGTAGTGGTGTCGCTGACGCTGGTGCCGACCACCTGGTCTTGATCGTTGTAGGTTTCGGTGGTGACCCGGACCATGCTTCGGGCGCCCGGCTGGAATTGGCCCCACGGGTGCAGCTTGGCCGGCAAGGACGCTTCGTCCGCCGCCCACAGCGCGGAGGCCGCGGTGGCCGTCAGAGCGAATAGCAAGAGCGAGAGGTGAAAAGGTCGCATGGTTCCGATTATAACCCTCTCGCCGCGGGCATTCATCCCCGAATTGCAAGAAATCGGCGGACAGTCCCAATTTTCTGTGGCACAAGGCCGGAGGGGGACAGTCCCCTTCCGTACCATTGAAATCCGGAGACCAGGCGCGGCCGCACCCATCCGTTGGGCCATGAATAATCCGCGCTAGAGGCCGGCCGGTCGCACGCCAGCCTGCTGGGCGGTCGGAAAGGGATCGGCTTGGACTTGCTTGCGAAGACGCGCATCCATCGTACCACGTCCGAAGGGTGAAAAGAGCCCGGCCGACGGGCCACCACCCGCGCTGCAGCCTGGGATCAACAATGCCGTTGCAGCGACGCCGGCATAGAGCAAGCCGGCGGCAGGCGGTATGCCTCGTCCGCGGCAAGCCGACCGCCAGATTCGCTGAAGCCTTGCTCGCTTCATGCCGCAGTGCCTTTTGAGGCTACAACTGTGGCCGCTTGGTCTCTTGCAGATACTCACGGACGTTCTTCGGTCTCGGTTGCTCCGGTCTCAGCCAGGATGGCCACCACGATTTGTCTTTGTCCACCATGGTGAGCGGATTCTTCGGGTAGACCGGCGCGTTCATGTCCTGTTTCGGTTGCGATTTCTTGCCGGTTAGCGTGTTGCCGATCTTGGTGAAGAAGTTCTTGGTGCCGGTACCGATCTTGTCGAGCGTGGAAGGCTGAGTCCGCGTCGTGTTCTGCGCAACACGGGTCGTCGGCAGCCTACGGTTTGCCTTGGACGCCTCGGACTGGCTGTCTTCGCTGGAAAATGGCCAGGGCGACCAGCCATAGCAGACTGCCGGCCGAAGATTGGCCAATACGACCAGGACCAGGCTGGCCGTCACGATGCGTGCGAGTTTCACCACCATGGTTGTGGCTCTTCCATGCCTGTACTTGTCACCCCGCGTGACCTGCCCCTCACGCCGAGCGCGAGGATCATAATGTTCCCTGACGCGGAGTATGAGGAACACCCCGAAGAGGAGCGGCGGGAGTGTCGCAAAAAACGGTTGGATTGTCCAGGGCAAATTCGCCGCCGTTTGCCCACGCAGATTGTCCAGTCTCTCAACTCTCGACCACCTGCGGCACCGCTTGCCGGGCGGCGCGGCGGCGGTCTGTTTCCTTCAACAAAATCTTCCGCAGGCGGATTTGCGTGGGCGTGACCTCCACCCACTCGTCCTCTTCGATGAACTCCAACGCCTCTTCCAACGACAATCTGCGGGCAGGCTTGAGTAGGATGTTGCGATCGTGGCCCACCGCCCGCATGTTGGTCAGCTTCTTTTCCTTGGTCGGATTGACGTTCATGTCACCGGCCCGGCTGTTTTCGCCGACAATCATCCCTTCATACACGACGTCGCCGGGGGCCACGTGCAATTCGGACCGCTGTTGCAGGCTGTCGAGCCCGAAGGCCACCGCCCGGCCGGCGGCGATCGACACCAGCACGCCGCTGGCACGGCTGGGAATGGCGTCGGCCATGGGCCGGTAGGCCTCGAAGCGATGGTGGATGATGGCCGTCCCCTGGGTGGCGTTCAGGAGCCGGGTCCGCAGGCCGATCAGCCCCCGCGCCGGAATCGAAAAGATCATGAAGGTGTATTCGTGGTGTGAAGCCATCTCGGCCAATTGCCCGCGGCGTTCGCCGACCAGCTCCATCACCGGACCAGTTCGCTCGGTCGGGGCTTCAACCACCAGCGTCTCGAACGGCTCGTGCAGCTTGCCGTCGATTTCGCGAAAGATGGCGTGCGGCTTTCCGACCGAAAGCTCGTAGCCCTCGCGGCGCATGTTTTCGATGAGCACCGAAAGGTGCAGCACGCCGCGGCCGGAGACGGAGAATTGTTCCGTGCCCACAATCGGCTCGACCCGCAGGGCGACATTCCGCTCGAGTTCCCGCATCAGCCGCTCCCGCAGGTGGCGACTGGTCACGTACTTTCCCTCGCGGCCGGCCAACGGCGAGCTGTTCACCCCGAAGGTCATTTTCAGCGTCGGTTCGTCGACCTTCAGCCGAGGCAGTGCCCGTGGCGCCTGCGGGGCGGCCACCGTGTCGCCGATCTCCACGTTCTCCAGGCCGACCAAGGCGCAGATGTCGCCGGCGTCGACCTCGTGGACTTCCACCCGGCCCAGGTCTTCGAAGACGTAGACCGACACCACCTTGGCCGGCAGGATGCGATCCTCGCTCCGCATTAGCGCCACGTTCTGGCCCTTGCGGACCGTGCCCGACTGCACCCGCCCGATGGCAATTCGCCCCACGTAGTCGGACCAATCCAGGGTCGTCACCAGCATCTGCAACGGCTCTTCCAAGGCCACTTCCGGGCCGGGAATCTTCTCCAGAATGAGGTCCATCAGCGGTTGGATGCTGTCGCCGGGCTGGTCGGGATCGAAGGTGGCGTACCCCAGCTTGGCGCTGGTGAAAATGTAGGGAAAATCGGCCAAGGCGTCGTCGGCCCCGAGTTGCAGGAACAACTCCAGCACCTCGTCAACCACCTCGTGTGCGCGGGCGTCGGGGCGGTCGATCTTGTTGACCACCACGATCGGCCGCAGCCCGCACTCGAAGGCCTTCGAGAGCACGAAGCGGGTTTGCGGCATGGGGCCTTCGGCGGCGTCGACCAGCACCAGCGCCCCGTCGGCCATCCGCAGCACCCGCTCCACCTCGCCGCCGAAATCGGCGTGGCCGGGAGTGTCGATGATGTTGATCTTCACCCCCTGGTAGGGAATGGCGATGTTCTTGGCCAGGATGGTAATGCCGCGCTCGCGTTCCAGGTCGTTGGAATCGAGGATCTGCTCGCCCACCAATTGCGACTGGCGAAACCGTCCGCTTTGACGCAGCATACAATCGACCAGCGACGTCTTGCCGTGGTCCACGTGGGCGATAATGGCGATATTGCGAATCTCTTGACGACGCATAAGTCTAGCTGGCGATCCTCATAGCTCCATCAACACGCGGAGATTGTCTTCCACCTTGCGCAGGGTCGACGCAGAAACATCGCCCCATGCCCGCGACCCCAACCGATCTTTGGCAATCGACCGAATCGCGTCGCACAGGATGTAGCTCCGTGCGGAAACGCCGCCCTCGGGCGGGTCAACCGGCACGTGAACGGGAATGCGTCGGTCGGTACGAGTCAGCGGAAGAGCGAACACTAATCCGGCTGGGCCGTGATTGAAGCTATCAGTCGAAACGATTAAGACGGGGCGCCTGCCGGCTTGCTCGTGACCGCGTATCGGACTCAGATCGGCCACCCATATCTCCCCGCGATTCGGCAGAACCGCCATCTACACCTCCTCCAAACCGTCGCCCAGAGTTCGGTCCCAATCGCTTCGTTCCCGCTCCAGGCTGGCCCACGCCTTGGCATCGGCACGAAGGGCCGCGTAGGCGGCATTGGTGGCTTCCAAGACTTGTTGACGGCGGTACTGTTCGAGTGCCCGCTCCAAGACGGATTGCATGGAATCCCCAGACCACTCGGCCAACTGTTGCAGCAGATCGTGGGTATGCGTGGAAACGCGGATCGTGGTGGTCATGGTGACTCTGATGATCTACTATTCTGTTAATAATTTAGTCTACAAAACTGTAACAGATCCGGCAAACAAATCAACCTGGCCGACACGG
>JAJYGU010000054.1 GCA_021784975.1 Planctomycetota bacterium | reverse complement strand
TCCGATCTTTGCCCGGCGGGCGAGTCGCCGCCCCGCGGCGCTTCTCCGACGATTTGGACCGCCTCCCCCTGCCCGGTGAAGAGTTGTGGCGTTCGGCTAAACCTCAGGATGCGGAACTGTGGATTCCGGTTCAAACGCGGCGAGGTTGTAGCTTCGATTGCACCTATTGTTCCACGCCGGCCCTTGAAGGCCGTAGGCTCCGGGCTCGCGCGCCGGAAACGGTCGTCCGGCACATCGCGCAGGCGGCCGAGGCCGGTTTTCGCCGGTTTTACTTCGTGGACAACACCTTCAACCTGCCGCCCTCCTATGCGCTGCGGTTGTGTCTCTGTCTCGGGTCGTTGCCGGTGCGAGTTCAGTGGCGGGCGATCCTCTACCCGCACGCGGTCTCGGAGGAATTGGTCCGCGCGATGGCCCAAGCGGGCTGCGTGGAGGTGGCTTTGGGCTTCGAGAGCGGCAACCAATTGGTGCTCAAGGCCATGAACAAGCGGTTCACTCCCGAAGAAGTCAGACGCATTTCGCAGTTGCTCAACGACTATGGGATCCGCCGCGACGGATTTCTTCTGTTGGGGGGACCCGGCGAGACCATCGAGTCCGTCGAGGAGAGCCTGGCATTTGCCGAATCCCTGCAACTGGACCTGCTGAGCCTCAGGACGGGGATTCGCATCTATCCCAACACGCGGCTGGCGAAGATCGCCATCGACGAAGGCGTGGTTGCCACCGAGGACGACTTGCTTCGGCCGCGATTCTACGTTCGACCCGGCCTGGAAGAGCGGATCGACGAGGTGGTGGCCCGGCGAGGGCTGGCGGCGGGCTGAGCGTTTACAAGCCCCAGTTGCCGCCCCTCCGCAGTTCCACCCTCAATCTGGGCCAAGGCGGCGATGAATCGCCGCACTCCAAAATTCTTGCATTTTTCAGTGCTCAATATCCTTGACTGCTGAGTGTAGGTTTGCTATACCGTAGGTTAGAGAACTTAATGAAGGGGCGTGGGCGGCTGGTTTGCTGCCGGGCGAGAACTCTATGGCGGATCAGCGTGCTGCAGACGAGCTTGGTGACCCGGTAATGCCGATCGGCGTTCTCGCCGCGAAGGTGGGGCTGTCGGTGGCTGCGGTCCGCAAGTACGAAAACGAAGGGCTGGTGATTGCCCATCGGACGGCCGCCGGACACCGCCTGTTTTCGTACGAGGACATCGAGCGGGTCCGGAATATCCAGCACATGATCCAGGACGAGGGCCTGAACATCGAAGGGATCCACCGGTTGCAGGCCCTGCTGCCGTGCTGGGACATGCTGGCTTGCCCGCCGGAGGCCCGTCAGCATTGCCCCGCCTACCAGGAGAGTGGACGGCCGTGCTGGACGATCAAGGGGCTGGACTGCGCACCGCAGGGAAACGAATGCCGCCGCTGCCGGGTGTACCGCTTCGGGTCATTGTCCCCGCAAGGCATCAAGCAATTGCTCCAACATCGCAGTGACGCAGGGTCGCCATATGCCCGCGGGGCCACGCAGAAGCCGGCGCCGCGGCAGAGGCCGTCGAACGAGGCGACATGATCACCAAACGCTCTTTGAGGAGACTTGAATGCTCGATTCGACATTGCTTGGCCTGACCTACGTTTCGGCAGGGATCTTTGTGGCGGCCGTGGCGGCCAGGGCGGTGAAGATCGCCCGGCTCCCGGTGCACCTCCGCTGGGAGCTCTATCCGGTGGCCCACGAGAAAGGCCGGGCAAGCTACGGCGGCTCATACCTGGAGGAGGTGGATTGGTGGACCAAGCCCCGCCACGCCTCGCTGATCGGAGAATTGAAAGTGATGATTCCGGAGATCTTGCTGCTGGCGGGCGTGTGGGAGCATAACCGCAAACACTGGCTTCGGTCTTTCCCCTTCCACTTCGGCTTGTACCTGCTGGCCGGACTGGTGGGGTTGTTGCTGGTGGGCGGGCTGTTCACGCTTGCCGGATTGAGGATTTCGGCCGAAGGCGGCCTGCTGGGAGCGGCGGTGTATCATCTTACCTACCTCGTCGGCTATGCCGGTCTGGGCCTCGGCTTGCTCGGCGCGGCGGCGCTCTTGGCTACGCGGACCTTCGACCCGAACTACCGCGAGTACACCAAGAAGGGCGATTATTTCAATCTCGCCTTCTTCGTGGCCACCTTGGTAGTCGCCCTGGTTGCCCAAGCTTTGGCGGACCCGCATTTCGCGGTCGCGCGGGCCTATTTCGCCCGGCTGCTGACATTTAATTCCTCCCCGGCTGACGTCCGGCTGGCTTCGCCGGGGCTGCTGAGCGGCCTGGAAATCGCCATGGCCTCGCTCTTGGTGGCCTACATTCCGCTGACCCACATGTCGCACTTCTTCACGAAGTGGTTCATGTACCATGACATCCGCTGGAACGACGAGCCGAATCTGGTCGGCGGGAAGATCGAACAAGAAGTAGCCCAGGCGTTGCACTACCCGGTAAGCTGGTCGGCGCCGCATATTCGCGGGGACGGGACGAAGACTTGGGTCGACGTCGCCACCGCCGACGTCAATCGAGAGGAAGGGAAATGAAGAAACGCGTCAAGATTGAGGACATCTCGAGGCGGTCGTCGCAACTCTCCACACTGGCCAAGGAGGACTTCAAACCCCTGCCGCCGCCTTTCGACAAGCCCGAGGCCACGCCCGACTTCGCACCCCTGAGCCCGGCGGCCAGAGAAAAGTATGAGGGCTCGTTGGACGACACCATTGCCGTCAGCATCCCCAAGCCGAAGAGCAAAGAAGAGGAAGAACGGCTGGTGGCAGGGTTCCTCTCCGGTCTGGAAAAGCTGTTCACCAAAGAAAACAACTGGACGTTCCTCCAGCCGTTGTTGCTGTCGATGGAGCATTGCGCCACCTGCCACACCTGTTCAGAGGCCTGCCATATTTACGAGGCCAGCGGGCACAACCCGATCTATCGGCCGGCCTACCGCTCCGAAGTCTTTCGCCGCTTGTACAAGAAATACGTCAAGTCGAAAGGGAAGCTGTTGCAGGCCTGGCGCGACGGCGAAATCGAGCTGAATTGGACCACCGTCGCCCGTCTGGCCGAACTTGCCTACCGCTGCAACCTTTGCCGGCGGTGTGCCCAGACCTGTCCGATCGGCGTCGACAACGGCCTGATCGCCCACGAGATCCGCAAGCTGTTCAGCCAGGAATTGGGGATTGCCGCCCGAGAATTGCATGACAACGGATCGGTCCTGCAACTGAAGGTCGGCTCTTCCACCGGCATGAACAGCCTGGTGGTGAAAGACAACATCCAGTTCATCGACGAGGAGGTCTCGGAGAAGACCGGCCTCAGCATCCAAACCCCGTGGGACAAGGCGGGGGCGGACATCCTGCTGATCCACAACGCCGGCGAGATCATGGCCTGGCCGATGAACCCTGGGGCTTTCGCGGTGATCTTCGAGGTGGCCGGCCTGAGCTGGACCATGTCCAGCGAGATTGCCGGCTACGACAGCATCAACTACGGCCTGTGGTACGACGACGCCCAATTCGCCCGCGTGGCCCTGAAACACGCCCAGGCCGCCAAGAAGCTGGGGGTCAAGAAGATTGTGCTGGGTGAGTGCGGCCATGCCCACAAGGCACTGACCGTGATTGCCGACCGGGTGCTCACCGGAGATTTGAACATCCCCCGCGAAAGTTCCATGGTGCTGTTGGAGAGTCTCATCGCCAGCGGGCGGATCAAGGTCGATCCCTCACGGAACGATTTCCCGGTCACCCTCCACGACCCCTGCAACCTGGTGCGGCTGATGGGGGTGGTCGAGCCGCAACGGCGGGTGCTAAGGCGGATCGCCCCGCGGTTCCGCGAGATGGAGCCGCACGGCGTGCACAACTACTGCTGCGGGGGCGGCAGCGGCTTCGCCATCATGTCGGGCCACAATTTCGCCGACTGGCGGTGTCAGATCGCCGGCCGCAAGAAAGTAGAGCAGATCCTTAACGCCTTCAAGGACGAGTTGGACCCCTCCATCCAGAAGTATGTGTGTGCCCCCTGTTCCAACTGCAAAGGCCAATTGCGCGACCTGATCGCCTACTACGACCTTTGGGAGAAGCACTCGATCATGTATGATGGTCTGGTGGAGCTGATCGTCAACTGCATGACGGACGTCAAGCCCGGCTTCATCGAGTGGGAACAGCACTAGGGGATCGGCCATTACGGCGGCGAGCAACAATGCGGGGACTGTCTATTTGGTGGGCGCGGGTCCCGGCGATCCCGGCCTGATCACGCTGCGCGGGGCGGAGTGTCTGCGGCAGGCCGAGGTGGTGTTGTACGACTATCTGGTCAATCCGGCGATCTTGCAGCACGCCCCCGCTTCCGCCGAGTTGGTGTGTCTCGGCCATCACAAGACCGGCCGGGTTTGCTCGCCCGAGGAAATCGTGGCCCGGATGCTGCTCGAAGCCCGCAAAGGCCGGACCGTCGTGCGGCTCAAGGGAGGCGACCCGTCAATCTTTGGCCGCGGCGCCGATGAGGCGGGGGCCTTGCGCGAGGCGGGGATTCCGTTCGAGATCGTGCCCGGACTGACCGCCGCCCTGGCGGTGGCGGCCTTCTGCGAGATCCCGATCACGCATCACGAGGACGCCTCGGCGGTGGCGTTAGTGGCTGGCCACGAGCGGCACGAGAAGGCCGCCTCTTGCCTGGACTATGCGGCCTTGGCGAAATTTCCGGGCACGCTGGTGTTTTACATGGGAGTGACGCGGGCCGCCGAATGGAGCGCGGCGTTGATCGCCCACGGCAAGCTGCCCGAAACTCCGGTGGCCATCATCCGACGCTGCACTTGGCCCCAGCAGCAGACCTTGCGTTGCACCCTGGAAAGCGTGGTAGAGACGATTTGCCAGCAGGCATTGCGTCCGCCGGCGGTTTTCGTGGTCGGGAAGGTGGTCGATCGCGCCCCGCCGCAGTCGTGGTTTGCTGCCCGAAGTTCGCATTCTTCCAAGGAGCCGCCAGTCGAGCACGACGCGTCTC
>JAJYGU010000357.1 GCA_021784975.1 Planctomycetota bacterium | reverse complement strand
CTTCTCCGCAACAAAACTTTGGCCCAGGGTGTGACCGGGCAGAATCTCCGTGGGCGTATCCTTTTTCGCCTGAATCACGGTCCCGGCGAACAGGGCGGGATCAGCCATGATCAGCGGCTTGCCTTGCCAGCGGAACCACAACTCGGGGTAGAGATTCTCGCGGTAGAGTTGGTCCCATAGCTCGCAGACCACCTTGTGCGGGTCGCCGAACGGGCAGAGAAAGGCGATCTGCGGCACGCGGTTGCCTTCACGCCGGGCCTGGGCGAACACGCGACACAGGGCCCGCCAGCTTTTCGGGTAGGTGAGCTGGTTAGTCACGTCGAAAATGATCACATCCACGCCCGCCTCGCCCAACATCTGGGCGTGTTTCCGCAGCACGCCTTCGTCGTCGGATCGATAGTAGCTGAAGATCGATTCGCCCCAGTGGTGCGGCGCGTAGAGCGGGCCCCAAAGCGGGCTTTCGGGATGGTTGATGGCCGCCGGATCGCGGGCAAGGATCTTGGAGATGTCGAAGGGCCCGGCGTCGCCGTGGCGGCCGAGCCAGAGGAAATAGAATACGCCCACAAATCGTCCCGGCCGGGGCGGGCCGACCTCCGCCGCCGTGGGCAGGCTGCGGCCCAGGGCGTCGGTGGCCACCCAAGTATCGCTGGCCACGTCCCAGGTGTTCACCGTCTCGGCGGCCCCGGCATTCGCGGCCACAAAAGCAAGGCCGCCGGTGGCCGCCAGGAAAGCGACAGCTAAAAGGACCGTCGCTTGTGCTGTATGTGTGCGTGGTTTCATAACATCCACAACATAGGAGGAAAACGCATAATTGTTCACGGGTTGGTAGACGCGGCGTCCCGCGGCCTTGTTGGGCGTCTTCTTGGCGGCTTTGTGGCGGGTGTGATGGGGCACGCGGCGAGACGCCGCTTCGACGATCACCGCTCGGCCGTATCTTAGCACACGTACTTTGCAAGTGCCAGGCAATCCCGGATAATGGCCTCATGACCGATCCTCCTCCTACCGTGCCGCGCGACGGGCTGCTTCGCCGAAGCGATCAGGCGGCCGTGGCGGTGCTGATTACCATTGCCTTGGCGGCGATGATCGGCTGGTGGGTTTTCGGCGGCGGGCGGCACGGGCGATGGATCGAGGCTGAAGAAGCAGTCCCCCAGACGGTTCATTTCGTAGTCGATATCAATGCGGCCGAGGAGCCGGAACTGATCCAACTGCCCGGCATCGGTCCCACCTTGGCCCGGCGGATCATCGAGACGCGGCAAACCTCCGGCCGGTTTCTCCGCCCCGACGATCTGCGGCGGGTCAAAGGCATCGGGGAAAAGAAGCTGGCCAAGCTGCGGCCCTACGTGCAGACACTGCCTGCCGACGGCGAGGCAGCCGGTCGCTAGGTTGGGCTGTCGGTCCCCAAGTCTACGATTTTCCAATAACACAACTATGTCTGCTCTGGACGCCATTTGCGACAAGATCGACGCCCGCCAGCGGCTCTCGGCGGCTGACGGGGCGTATCTGTTTTCGCCCGAGGTCGATCTGCACGAGTTGGGTCGGCTGGCCGATGGCGTTTGCCGCCGCAAGAACGGCAACGCGGCCTGCTACAACCTCAATGCCCATCTGAATCCCACCAATGTCTGCATCTACCGCTGTCCGTTGTGCGCCTATAGCTGCGACGAAGGCGATCCGCGGTCGTATGCCATGACCGACGAGGAGATCATGCGGCGGGGCCAGGAGGCGGAAGCGGCCGGCTGCACGGAACTGCACATTGTCGGCGGGGCCCATCCGCGGAAAGGCTTTGATTGGTACTTGGGCATGATCCGCAGTCTCCATACCGCCTTTCCGCGGTTGCATCTGAAGGCCTGGTCGGCGGTGGAGATCGACCATTTTGCTCATCTAACGCACCAACCCGTCCGCGAGGTGTTGGAAATGTTGATGGAGGCGGGCCTGGGCAGCATGCCCGGCGGGGGGGCGGAGATCTTTGACCCGCAAGTCCGGGCACAAGTCTGCCCGCGGAAGGCTGATGCCCAAACCTGGCTGAATATCCACCGTACGGCCCATCAACACGGGCTGCGGACCAACGCCTCGATGTTGTTCGGGCACGTCGAATCGGCCGAGCAGCGCATCGACCACCTGCTGCAACTGCGGCGGTTGCAGGACGAAACCGGCGGGTTTCAGGCGTTCATTCCGCTGGCGTTTCATCCGGAACACACGGCCTTGCCACACCTGCGCCGGCCTTCGCCGCTCTTGGCGCTGCGGACCGTGGCCATCAGCCGGCTGATGCTCGACAACTTCGACCACATCAAGGCGTATTGGATTTCGCTGGGCGTGGGTGTAGCCCAGACCGCGCTGGCCTACGGCGCCGACGATCTCGACGGCACGGTCCGCTACGAGCGGATCCACCACGACGCCGGGGCCACCTCGCCCGAGGCCCTCAGCGTCGATCAGCTCCGCGCCCTGATCGCCGAGACCGGCCGCGAGCCGGTGGAACGCGATTCGCTTTACGGGCGGGTGGGGCGAGGGATGAGGGATCAGGGATGAGAGTTGAGAGTTGACCATTTGAGCGGAATGGCGGGAAGACGTTTGCGGGTCTTGTTGGCCGGATCAGCCACAATCCCGACCGACTCGAGCGCCGTGACGCCCAACAGGGGTTCTGCCCCCGGCTCGCCGAAGATGGCCCGGCCGGCAGTCGTCTCACCCATGAACTCGATTTGCGCCAAGCCGAACGGGTATTCTCTCACTTCGGCCTCGGCTAGCTCGTAGGCCATCTTGCCTATCCGAGCAATCCCCGGCTTTTCCCGCTCATCTGCCGGCGCTGAGCAGTCGGTTGCCCCGATATCCACGAGAAACACCGCTTCCTAGGATTTCTCCGGATCGGTGAGACTCCTCAACGTGGTGGTGACCTTGGTCAAGCCCATGGTCGTTATCTCGCCTGTCGACCTGGCGACGAATCCCGTTGGCCCACACCCACAATTAGAACGGCCGGCTCCGGAGTGGTCAAGTCCGCAGGTTGCCGTGGGAAAGGCGGCCTTGAGCAACGGTCAGAAGGCTACACGGAAGGCGACGGCGCCTCTCTAATTCATCACGAAAACGCGAAAGTGCGAAATCGTGCAGGGACCGATGCGCAGGTCAGGCCGAGTGGAACCGCAGACTGTCTTGGCTTTCAAAGGCTGGCCGAATACCCGAAGCAGCTCATCCTTCGAAGCTGGCAGTGTGATATCCTTACCATCGACCGTAACAGCGACTTTCTTAGTATAGCGAGCGTCTAAGCTGATTGCGTCAGGTACGGCTACGTTTCGTTGCGCCCCTCCTCGCTTTCTTCCGGCGTGGCCACAAAGCGGTAGCCGGCGTCGCGGATGGTCAGGAAATGCCGCGGATCGGCGGGGTTGGCCTCGAAGGCCTTGCGAAGCCGGCGGATGAACTGGTCGGGGGCGCGGGTGTTGATTGTGCCGGGCATGCCCCAGACCTCTTGAAGCAGTTCCGGCCGCGGGATAACGCGGCCCTCGTTCTCCACGAAGTACCGCAGCAGGGCCATTTCCAGTTGCGTCAGCCGGACCGGCTCGCCGCGGACTGTCACCTCGAAGGTGTCAAAATTGATCTTGGCCTCGGCAAACTCAAAGGCGGCCACACCGCCCGCCTCCTTCCGCAGCCGCCGCTTGTCACGGCTGTGGAAGGTAAGCAGATTTTTGATGCGGCTTAGGAACTCGTCCAGATCGAACGGCTTGGTAAGATACTGATTGGTGCCCGCGTCGAAGCCGCGGGCGCGGTCTTCGGCGAGGGTTCGGGCGGTGAGCATCATCACTGGGACGTCCATATCCACCGCGCGGATCGCCTCGCAGACCGCGTAGCCGCTCATGCCCGGCAGCATGAGGTCGAGAATTACCAGGTCCACGTCCTCACGGTTGGCCTCGAGGACTTTCAGGGCCGACGGCCCGTCGCCGGCGATGGTCACCCGATAGCCCTCGGCGACCAGGTTGTACTTGATGCCGGTCGCCAGGTGCTCCTCGTCTTCCACGACCAGGATGTGTTCGTTGCTGGGCATGACCGCAAATTGCCAAATCCCAAGGGAACCACGCAACCTAATACGGCATCGCTACGTCAATTCATCCTTGTCGATAAACGTTCCTCTTCGCTCGCCGGCGCCGGCCGGCCCGGCAGTTGCACTTCGAAGACCGTGCCCGGCCCGCGCTCGGGATCGCGGACGCGGATGCGGCCGTGGTGGCGGTGGACGAGGGTGCGGGCGATGTAGAGCCCCAGGCCGGTGCCCGGCTTGTCGCGTTCCAACTCCTGCCCCAGGCGGACGAAGCGGCCGAAGATCTTGCGCCGCAGATGGTGGGGTATGCCGCGGCCGTTGTCGGCGATGCGGGTGACCACCTGGCCGTGACGGTTGGCCCGCAGCCGCACTTCCACCCGCGGCTGCGTGCCGGCGTATTTGACCGCGTTGTCGATCAGGTTGCGGAAGACGATGTCCAGATCGATCCGCCGGCCGGGCACCACGCACGACTGCAGATCGAGCTGCACCAGGTCGCCGGGCAGGCGGTAACTCACGCACACGGCCGCCGCGCACTGGCTCAATAGCGACGACAGCTCTACGTCTTCGGTCTCGACTTCGGCTCGGCCGGCATCCAGCCGGCCGGCGTCAAGCATCTGGTTGATTAAGTGGTCCAGCCGTTCCAGGTCTTCCAACATGAAACGGTGGAAGTCGGTCTGCAACTGCGGATTCACCTGATGGCGATTGAGGGTTTGCAGATAGAGCTTCATCGAGGCGATCGGAGATTTCAGTTCATGGGTTACGCTGTCGATGAAGTTCGACTGGCGGCGAGTGAGATTGATGGCCTTGATCGAGAGGATCAAGTACAAGACCACCCCCACGATCAACAGCAGGATGAACGTCGAGCCGACCGAGAGCGTCGCCCAATATAGGCCCGAAAAACGGGCATCCTGAAAAGCGCCGGTGACGTTCAGCAGCACCCAGCCCACCGTCAGCACCGCCAGCAGGGCGATCATGACGATCGCCAGCATGAT
>JAJYGU010000493.1 GCA_021784975.1 Planctomycetota bacterium | reverse complement strand
ACCACCAGGCCCTCCGCCGCGAGGTGCTCCGCAAGCTCAATGCAGCGAGAGGCGGCGGCCTGATCTTTCAGTCGGACCACTCGGTCTCCAGTTCGGTGTCCGGCCAGACCTACGACTTCATCGTCGAGCTGGTGCGAGAGCACGGGCAGTACCCGTTGCGGCTGGGCGAGTATGAGGAGGCAGTCTGAGGCCGGTCAAGGACGCACCCGATTCTCCGCGCCCTCCGCCTTCGTCCCTTACCCAGCGGCCTAGCGAAAATAATCCGGCTCATTGCCGGGCTTCCACTTGATGTTGCATCCCCACTGGCCTTGCGTACACTACGCGGGTTGTTTGCGGATTGCTTGCAAAACCCTGAAAAACAAGTATTCTTCGTGTTTGTGGTTTGCTTGCGGTTGCCTGAGATTGTGCTTGCGGATTGACGCCAAGGCAACAAACAGGGCAACAAACGCGGCAGGCTGAAGCGATAGCCGAGTTGTGGGCCGTACACCCACACAGGCCGGCGAGCGGTGGCGGGAAGCTCTATCGCCCGATCCGCTCGGCGGCCGGCTCGGCGGAAAGGATAGAGTCATGGCCAAGCGGAAGTCTCCTCACACACCGGCAGAGGCCGAGACCCCACAATCGCCCTCCGCAAACGATCCTGAGTTTCTGCTCGCCACGTTGCGGGAGCAATTCACCACGGGATCGGCCGAATCTCGGGCCGGAAACCAGGCGATGGGTCAATTCGCAGCCGCTTACAATGAACAACTCCGAGGCCCTGGCCCAATGGCGGCATTGGTCGGAACGCTGCCAGCGATCGAAGGAGGCCACCCCAAAGACGGGCCTGAACCGCCGGACGGATTCATGCACGCGGGGCAAATCCACCGAGGTTTGGCACGCAAGCCCTTTCTCGCTATCTCGTTTCTCTGGCCACGGCGCAACAAGACGGCCCGGCGAGAAGAATTAGCCGAGCCGGTTTGGGAAGATCATGCCTTCGATCAAGACGAGAGCGCTGTGGAAGGCTTGCGGAAGCAAATCAATCGGTTCTTTCGCCAGAACGCCATACCGTGGCACGCAAGCTTTAAGGGCGGCTACTTGTACCTGCGGGAAGGCGCACCGCGTTCCCATTAGATTCCCACTTTTCACCCCATTAGGTTCCCATCGTCCATGCTAAGATGCCCTCGTCATTGAACAGTGAGGGCAAGCATGAACGAGCAGAAACCTATCTGTGTGCCTCCGATTTCCGACCTCCGCAAGGAAATCGTCACACGGCAAGCGGAGTTGCGACGCCTTCGCAAAATGCTCTTGCTGGCAAAAGCCGTTGCCACTGATGAGCCCGGCAACGCCAGCGAATCGACCGCGAGGAGGGCCAGCCAGTGAAGTCTCGCCGCTCGCGCAATGGCCCGCCGCCCCGGCCGCCGATCGACCCCGCCCTGACGTATCCGTGGGTAAGGCTGGGCGATTGGGGCATCGGTGCGAGGGGGAAGGCCGCATTGATCGACGCTGGAATGCCGGTCTTGAGATTCGGTAGGATGCGATTCTTTCGCGGCGCCGACCTGATAGCCGTCCTAAAACAAGGTGCGACGGAGGGTAGGGACCGATGAGCCCCGGCTTCACCATGATCGACAACGACGCGGTGATTGAGCGTTTGCCGGAAATCGACGGCAGCGCGATCAAGGTGTTCCTGGCGCTGGCCCGACGTGCCGACCGGGACGGGCGCTGCTGGCCAAGCCAGAGCACGATAGGCAAAGATAGCGGCCTGCGCCCGCGAGCCGTGCGGAGCGCTCTTGTACGCCTCCGCTCATTGGGGCTGCTTCGAAGCGAAGCCCAGTCGGGTCACGCAACGATCTACTGCATAACCCCGGCACCGCCGTGCCGCCCTGAAAGTGAGGGAGAGGCACCGCCATGCCGCACACCCCGGCACGATGATGCCGGGGACCCCGGCACCGCCGTGCCTACCACCCCGGCACCGCCGTGCCTACAGAACAAGAACCATAGAACAATACCCAAGAACAATACCCAAGGAACAAAACCCAAGGCGCGCGGCCTTGCCGCGGCCGGGGTGGACGTGGCCACGGCGTCATGGATGTTTGGATTGATTCAGAAGCTCGACCCGGGTGCGAAGGTGCCGAATCTCGACAAGTGGGCCAACGACGTCCGCTTGATGCGTGAATCCGATGGGCGAACGGATGAGGATATTCGGGCCGTCTTCGGTTGGGCCAACGCGGATACCTTCTGGGGGTCGAACATTCTAAGCCCTGGAAAGCTACGGAAGCAATTTCAGCAACTCAAACTCAAGATGAAGACACAGGCGAATGGAAATGGAAAACCGAAACGCGGATTCCCCCTTGGCCCTGGCCAGCGTCACGGAACGGATTCTGAAAAGGTTGGCGTCTTCTGACGCCCAGCCCCGGCCGCTGACGGCTGACGATGTGCATCGCATCCTGCGCGACGCCGAGCGTCTCCAAGACAATTGGGGCACCGACTACGAGTATGACCGGCATCAGGGGCCGGCGCCGGCGCTGGACGTGATACTTCGGGACGAGGTGTTGCCAACGCTGCACCTGGTGCCAGCCGACGCCGACCGCCTCGTGGAAGCCGCGCGACAAGAGCAGGCCCGGCGTGACCAGCGCCGCCGACAAGCGGCCCTCCGCGAGCTTCATGCCGCCGTGGGCCGGCGCTTCGCGGAAGCCAGCCTGGACAACTACGAGGCCACCAGCGCCGAGCAGAAGAAGGTCCTAGAGGCCGTGAAGGGATACGCCGCCAATATCGGCCAGCATGTGGCCGATGGCGCCGGCCTGGTGGCCTTTGGCGCGGCTGGAACGGGCAAGACGCACCTCCTTGCCGCCGTTGCCAAGGTGGCCGTCGAGGCGGACTTGACAATTCACTGGATCAACGGGCAAGACCTCTTCGCCCGATTCCGGGCCGCGATCGACGGCAGCGAATCGGAAGCCAAGATCGTTCAAGGCTTCGTCTCACCCGACGTGCTCGTGGTTGACGACGTTCTGCCGCCGAGCGGAGCCCTGACGGAATATCAGGCCAGCACGCTATACCGAATCGTCGATGCGCGCTACCGCGCGTGCAGTCCGACGTGGGCAACTTTGAACGTGGCCAACGGCGCCGAGGCGGAGCGCGGCATGAGCGCGCAGGTGGTTGACCGATTGCGCCATGGGTCGCTATGCGTCTTCTGCGACTGGCCGTCCCATCGGAAGGCGCAGGCATGACCAAGCACGAACGCGAATTGCTGAAGGTCTTCTACTTGGAACAAGCTCCACGCTGGGGTCGAGAGGCCGCAGAGTGCGACAACGAGCTGATGGCCGGGATCTGGCGAGAGTGCAACGTTCGACATCGGCGGGGTGTCATGCGGGAGATAGATGCCCTGCCGGATGACCATGAGGCCCGGAGACTGTTCGCCGCGGCTTACGATGCGACGATCGACTATTCGATTCCCGAGTGGCGGGAGGAGCAATGACCGCTCACCAGCAATTTGTCGTGACCCTCCGGGCCGTGCCCGACCAGGCCGGCATCCCGACGGTTATAAGATTGCGCCGCGGACTAAAGGTTTTGCTTCGCTCTTTTGGCCTAAGATGCACCGCGATCCGCGAATCGGATGAGCAATCAGAGTCAAACCACGCTAGCACCCGAGCGCCACGCGAAAATGCCCCCGACTGTTGCCAATCGTGTTGCGATTCGGGCCGCCGGAGCCGGCTGGGGATGCCCTCGCGGGCGGGCAGGGTTCTACACCAATCAGAGGATAAGCGATGATCGACGAAACACCGTTTACTTCCGCAGGTAACGGGGACCGCGACCCGAGTAGCGGCCGGTTTGTTGCTGGCAACCGAGCCGGCCGGGGAAACCCACGGAATCGTCAGGCCCAACACCTCCGATGCGAAATGCTGGAAATGGTCACGGAGGAAGATATCGAGAAGATCGTCCGCCGCCTGGTTGCCGCTGCGATCGACGGCGACTTGAACGCGACCCGCTTGTTGTTTGACCGCCTCTTTGGGAAGCCGGACCAGGCGGTCTCGCTGGTTGAGGATGGCCCCCCGATCATTACCGACGTGGACGAAATCCGCCGGCGATTGATAGCAGACAACGAGTTGTTGCGGAGCTACGGGCTCCATACTGAAGACACCGACGTCGACCAGGATGGCGATGCCGAAGACTGTAACCGGCCTGATGGCCAGAACCAAGAGGATTGAGTGATGAGCACAGTAACCGAAGCGATTGAAAGTCTTCGCCAGCAAAAGAAACAAGCGGAGGCCGACTACGCCCGCCTGGTCAAGGACGTGGCCGGCGGCGGGCAGCCCGCGGGTGAAGCACTCGCCGTGCTGGCCCTGGTCGGCAAGAGTATGGAGCAATTCCAGCTCGACTGCCAAGAGGCGGCAGCGGCAGCGGCCGACGCGAAGGCCCAAGCGAATGCGGGCCGATTGAGTACCGGCCTACTACGCGAAGCCAACGGCAGAGTGACGGCCCTGTCGAATCAGCATGACGCAATCAGCAATACCGTTCGCGTGCTGTTGAACGCCGTTGGCACGGCGTTGCAGGCCCCGGTCGATGCCGCCCGGTCCTACGCCAACCAGTTGAATGGCGAAGTTGCTCGATTACACGGCTGGCCGAACAAGTTTGCTGTTGAAGGCCGGCGGGCCAAAATCCGCAACCTCGAATCACAGATCAAGGCCAGCCAACACGCGATAGCTACCGACCCAATGGGGGCGGTTGACCACGTGGACGATTCCCGCCGGGCGGACATTCGCATGTGGCAGGCGGAGCTTGCGGAGCTTCGGGCCAAGCCGATCGTCTTCACCACGGAGCCGACGTTGCCCGCGGAGCCCGCGGTCGTCGATCTACAGCAGGTAGGTCTCGACGCCCTGGTCAATGGGCTTCGGAAGGCGATCCCCGCCGACCAGCAGGCAGACCTGTTCGGTGTGCTGGTGAAGACGTTTTCGGAGGCAGCCCAAACCACGAAAGAGGCGCGATAGTCGGCGCGCCGAGCCCGGGCCGGCCGCCCTCCTCGACGGCCGCGCCCGGGCGGATTTTCCCGTTTGAACACTTTCACAA
>JAJYGU010000414.1 GCA_021784975.1 Planctomycetota bacterium | reverse complement strand
ACAACCTGGCCGCCTATGAAAACTGGATCAACAGCCTCAAAGATGAGCAGCGGCCCAGCGGCGAGTTGCCGGGCATCGTGCCGACGTCGGGTTGGGGTTACGCCTGGGGCAACGGCCCGGCCTGGGACAGCGCCTACGTGCTCATCCCCTGGTACGCCTATCAATATTACGGCGACACGGGGATGCTGGCAGAGCAATACGACCGCCTGAAGCGATACGTCGATTATCTTACCCGGCGGGCAAGGGGTCACATGGTTGACATCGGTTTGGGCGACTGGGTGCCCGCCAAGACGGAAACCCCGGTGGCGGTGACCTCGACCGGTTACTACTACGTCGATGCCCGGATCGTCTCCAAGATTGCCAAGCTGCTCGGCAAAACCGCCGATGCCCAAAAATATGCCGAACTGGCCGCCGAGATTCGCCGGGCGTTCCATGAAAAGTTTTGCCAGGGGGACGGCCGCGTGGCCAACAACAGCCAGACTGCCTTGAGCTGCGCGATCTACCAAGGCTTGGCTACTCCGCGGGAACGGCCGGCAATCCTCGCCCAGTTGGTGGCCAATGTCGAACAGCACCAAAATCACCTCGATACCGGCATCCTGGGCGCGAAATACCTGCTCCACACGTTGACCGATCTCGGCCGGACCGATGTGGCTTATCGCATCGCTACGCAAACCACGCCGCCCAGCTACGGTGCGTGGATTCCGCGGGGCGCCACCACGCTCTGGGAAGATTGGCAGGAGGGATATTCGCGCAATCACGTCATGTTCGGCGACATCAGCGCCTGGTTCTACCAGGCCTTGGCCGGACTAAACGTAGACCCCGATCGGCCGGGCTTCAAACACTTCTTCGTGCGGCCGCGGCCAGTGGGCGATCTGACCTGGGTTCGAGCAACGCACCAGTCGCCCTACGGACCGATCGCCGTGTCGTGGCAGAAGAAGGACAACACCTTCTCGCTGAACCTCACCGTGCCGGTTGATACCACGGCGACCGTGTACGTGCCCGCCCAGCGTGTCGCCAGGGTCCGTGAAGGGGGCCAAGCCGCCGACCAGTCGCCCGGCGTCAAGTTTCTTCGCATGGAAGCCGGCGCGGCAGTGTTTGAGGTGGGTGCTGGCCGTTACGCCTTTTTGGTAAAGAACACGGGATGAAGCCATTTAGATCTTCGGTCCCAGTGCTTAGAGATCGGTGCTTAGAGTTCTAAGCTCTAAGTTCTAAGACCTAAGACCGGCCACACATTTCTGCCTTGTCCGGCTCAAGTTGCCTCCTTCCGGCGGACGATAAGGGTTGCGACGAATATTTCGTCCGTAGCGTCTTTGCCTACTGCGTAAGATAGATAGGCTAGGCAAAGGCGATGTCCTTGATGTGGACGGAGGCGGTCTATGAAGACCAAGAGCCAGCGGTGGAGCCGCTTGCGAATCTTGATGGCCGGGCTCGGCTTGTTGGCCGGTATCGGGCTGACGGGCTGCCAGATCGACCAGGGCGGACAGACGCTGCCGAGCCCCTACTACATGGACGACGACGTCCAGTACTACGCGCCGGCAGCCGAGTTCAAGCTCGCCCGCGAGGCCGCCGCCCTGAAGGAATACAATCAGCAGCAGGGCCAACAGGCCGCACCGGCGCCGCCGGTACCTCAGGGCCCGCCAGCGCCACAAGCCCCACCGCTCCCGCACCCCCCGACCCCTTAGGATCAGGAGACAAGCCGTATTCGTACTTATCACGCTCCGCGTGATGCCCTGTCCTCGCGCGGAGAACGTGGGGAGTACAACTATTTTGTCCTCGTGCGGCGCGTGAGGAGTCCAGAGCAAACCATGTGAATCGAGAATCTGCCGAACGCGAACCGACTGCGGTTGGCAGCCGGCGGACAGAGACGAGTCCGCGGGCTGCGACGGGAGCCGGCAGCGTTGTTGGGGGGACGGCACCTTGCGTTGCTGGCGTCTGAAGCAGCCTGGATCGCGTCCATCGCTGCTTTGGCCTCCGGCAACGCAAGGCATTTTCGATTGCTTGAGCTTGCCCGGGCTTGAAAGAGAAGCAAACGTCCTCCGGTAGCAACGATTTGTTTTCATTCAGGCCATAGCGCGCATCGTATCGAACCTGCGGAGCCCTGTGCTTTCATGCCCGACATTGAACTCTCTCCGCTCGCCCAGCACTGGATCTACGTGGTGCTGGTTTGGGTCGGTTTTGGCACTCTAGCCGGACTGTTGGCCACGCTGATCTTGCCGCTGCGCCAACCGGCTGGCCCGTTCTCTACCATGGTGATGGGTATTGCGGGTAGCACTCTGGGTCTGCTGGGCCTGGCTTGGCTATTTCCTGGGCGGGAAATGAACCCCATCAGCCCGCTCGGTTTCCTGGCCACGATTGTGGGCGCCTTTGTGCTGCTGGTGGTCTACCGGCTGGGTTGCCTGGTGTTGATGCGACACGGCGATGGCCCAAAAGAGGGGCCATGAGAGTAGTGCGGAGGGCTTGCCGCCGGTCAGCGCGCCTCCGATACTAACGATATGGACGCCGACGACCCGTTAACGCTGATCGCAGCCCTGCGCCAAAATGTAGCTCGCGTGGTGTTGGGCAAGGCCGACGCCGTCCGGTTGACCATTGTGGCCCTGTTGGCCGGCGAACACGTCTTGCTGGAGGACGTTCCCGGCGTGGGCAAGACCCTGTTGGGCAAGGCCATCGCCCGCAGCCTCAGCGGCCAATTTCATCGCATCCAATTCACTCCCGACCTGTTGCCCGCCGACATCACCGGCAGCAGTCTCTACAGCGCCCAGTCGCGGGAATTCGTGTTCAGCCGCGGTCCGATCTTCGCCAACGTGGTGCTGGCCGACGAGATCAACCGAGCCACCCCGCGGACGCAGAGCGCTCTGTTGGAATCGATGAGCGAATGCCAAGTGTCGGTTGACGGCGAGACGCACGCCTTGCCGCAGCCGTTCATGGTGATCGCCACTCAGAACCCGGTTGAATTCGAAGGGACCTATCCCCTGCCGGAGAGCCAGCTCGACCGTTTCCTGCTGCGGATTCCGATGGGCTATCCCGACCGCGAGGTTGAATTGCAGGTGTTGGCCAACCACCGCGACGGCGAGCCGGTCGAACGGCTGGAGCCGGTGTTGAATTGCCAGCAGATCGCCTCGGTCCAGCAGGCCGTCCGCCAAGTACGGGTGGATGATTCGCTCAACGAGTATTTGTTGGAGATCGTGCGGGCCACGCGGCAGAGCGAGGATCTGCACGTGGGCGTGAGCACTCGCGGGGCGCTGTCCTGGTACCGAGCCGCCCAGTCGGCCGCCTTGGTCGCCGGCCGCGACTTCGTCGTGCCCGACGACATCAAGCAACTGGCCGTGCCGGTTCTGGCCCACCGTATCATTCCCAAGGGCTATTTTCAGGGATCGCATCGCGAGGCGGTGGAGGGCCTGATCGAACGGCTGGTGGATACCGTCCCGGCGCCGGGGTAAACCACATGTTTCGCCCTCAAATCCAGGTAGGCCGCGAAGGCTGGTTCTACTTGTTTCTGGTGGCCGTCGTGCTGGGGGTGGCCCTGATCAAAGGGGTCAACTTGCTGTTGATCCTGGCCGGTCTGTTGTTGGGACCGGTGGTGCTTAGTTGGCTGTCGGTCCGCAGCAACCTCCGCGGGTTGCGGTTGACCCGCAAGTTGCCCAGCCACGTCTGCGCTGGCGACACACTGTCGGTCGGCGTGCAGTTGAGCAATTCGCGGCCGCGGCTGGGTTGTTGGGAGGTGGTGGTCGAGGAGCAGATCCGTCGCCTGGGCAACGGCCGGCCGTCCCAGCCGCCGCTGACACCGAGCGTGTTCTTTCCTTACATCCGCGCCGGCCAGCGGGCCAAGGCCACTTATCGCGGCCGTTTGCTCGAGCGGGGGAGTTATCAATTCGGGCCGCTGCGGGTGTCCACCCGCTTCCCCTTCGGACTGTTGGCCCGGACGATGCTGGTGGAGAACCCGCAAACCTGCGTGGTGCTGCCGCGGTTGGGGCGGCTGACGCGGGCCTGGCAAGCCCGCCGCCGCGAGGCCTGCGCCGGGGCCGACCGCCGTGGCGGCAGCCCCGGACCGGAAGGCGATTTCTACGGCGTTCGTCAGTGGCAACACGGCGACCGGATGCGGCTGATTCATTGGCGCGGTTCGGCCCGGCTCGACCGGCTGGTGGTCCGCCAGTTCGAGCGGCCGCGGAACCGCGACCTAGCCCTGCTGTTGGATCTCTGGCAGCCGCAGCCGGCCGAGGACCAACATCGACAGAACGTGGAGTTGGCGGTGAGCTTCGCCGCCACCGTGTTGACCGATTTGAGCCGCAAGGGCGCCGGCAACGTGTGGCTGGTCTTAGAACAGGAGGAGCCCCGCTGCCTGGGCGGGCCGCTCTCCGCCAATCTGTTGCAAAACTTGTTGGAGCAACTGGCCAACGTTGAGGCGCAGTCCCGGGATTGCCTGGCGGCCCTGCTGGCCTGCGCGCTGCCGCGGATTACCGCGGGCGTCGAAATCGTGCTGGTGAGCACCCGAGCCGTGGATCCCAGCGACGCCTGGCGGCGGGCCTCGGCGAGCCTCGATCCGCTGGCCCGCGAGCAGGTCGGCCGGATTCGCTGTGTGGACACCTCCAGCGAGGAACTCTGGAAATTTTTCGCGGCCGAGTAAGACGGATTCCGGCACCGGCCGTGTGCCGACTACTTCCATGTATCTGGAACGACTGCTGCAGATCAACATGGCGACCTTGGCCGCCCTGGGCGCGTTGCTTTTGGGCATGGGGGCCCGCAACGAAAACATGCCTTTGCTGGTGGTGGCGGCGGCGGTGCTCTCAATGTGGCTGACCGACGTGGCCGGCTGGTTTCGTCTGAATCGCTGGGTGGCCAACGGGGTGGTGTTGGTGGCCGCCGCCGTCACTCTGCGAGCCATGATTCCGCTGGAGAGCCAGGTTCAAGCCTTCGCCGTCGGTTGGTTCCTGATCTGCCTGCAAATCGTGCTGCTGTTTCAGCAGAAGGACGAGCGGATTTATTGGATGCTGGTGATGTTGAGCTTGTTGGAGGTGGTGGTGGCCACCTCCTTCAGCCAAGGCGTGTGGTTTGCCGCTACGCTGGCCTTCTACATGTTGTTTGGCTTTTTCGCTATGACGTTGCTCTTGCTCTATCGGCAATGGGAGTGGTACGTGCCGCGGGAAGGCGGCCGGCGCACGACCGGCGGGCGTCGCTGGCCCTGGACGTCGCCGCCGCCGCCGCCGGCGGTCGAGGCCGCCGCGGCCGTGCCGGCAAAACATCGCTGGCCGTTGGTGGGCCAGCAGCCGGCCTTCGTCGGCTCGCCCGGCGGCAACATTCGGGCCGCCGTCGGCCGGGAGCTGTTGGGCCGACACGGCCGCATGGGGCTGTTTACCTTTGCCCTGACGTCCGTGTTGTTCCTCACCCTGCCGCGTTTCGGTCATCTCGGCTGGCGGGGGCCGACCGTCCGGCCGCAACGGCTGGTGGGATTTTCCGACCGAGTGACGCTGGGCGAGTTGGGCGAAATCATCGAAAGCCGCAGCGAGGTCATGCGGGTGCAGTTCAGCGACTACCGCACCGGCAAGCCCTATCCCATGCACGGCGAAATCTACTTGCGCGGAGCGGTGCTGACCTATTACCAGCACGGGCAATGGCAGGTCGGCCACCCTTCCTTCGGCTACGGCCTCGGGGAATGGCGGCGGACCACCAACTTGCCGCGCCAGGGCTTGGTGCGGCAGAAGATCAAGATTCGCGCCATGGATCGGAACGAATTGTTCTACGTGGCCCCGTGGATTCCCTTGCACTACAATCCCGACATCCTCGTGGACGAAGGCCGCCAACGGCTGCTTCGTCCCAACGAACTCTGCGCCCAGCCGATGGACTACGAACTGGGCACCACGGCATTGAGTCAAGGTCGTCAGTTGCCGCTACTGCCCGTCGATTCATCCGACGCCCTGGGTAGTGCCCTCCAGATGCCGCCGGCCGCCGGCCCGTATGCTTTGCCGCGGCTGGTGGCCTTGGGCGATCGTTGGATCAAGCAGTCGGGCCTGCCGCCCGAAGATCGTCTCGGCCGGGCCCGCTACCTGGAACGCCGATTCGCCACCTCGGGGCGGTTCAAGTACAGTCTGGTCGGGCAACCCCGCGACCTAAGCCTCGATCCCATCGAAGACTTCCTCACCCTGCACCGCGAAGGGCATTGCGAGTACTTTGCCACCGCCTTGGTGCTGTTGCTCCGCAGCCAGGGCATCCCGGCCCGGCTGGTCATCGGCTACAAATGCGACGAATTCAACCAACTGGGCGGCTACTACCAGGTGCGGCAGTGGCACGCCCACGCCTGGGCCGAAGCCTACCTGCGGCGGTCGCAGCTTCCCGCCGATCTCTTGCACGGAAAAGGCTATTGGCCGTGGCAACGAGGCGGTTGGCTGCAGTTGGATGCCTCGACCACCACCGGCGCGCCGCATCAGATTTCAGGCTGGCTCACCCCTTTGGAACACGGGTTGGATTGGCTGGACTCGATTTGGGCCAATTACGTCGTCGAGATGAACCGCCAGCGGCAATACGACGCCATCTATGAGCCGTTGTTGCGGGCGGCCCGCGCCCTGATCCAAGTCTGCTCCGATGCCGCCTGGTGGCGCGGGCGGTGGACCGCAATGGTCAGCGCCTTGCGGACTAGCGGGGCGGCCGGAGCAGCGGCCTGGGGGATGCTCATCGTGGGGCTGTTGGCGGGAATGGTGGTGCTGGGTCTGGCGGGCCGCTGGCTGTGGCGCATGCCGCCACGAGGGTGGCTGCGCTGGAGCGGTGGCCGCGACGCGACCTTGCGGCGGCGGGAGACGCAAGTGCAGTTCTACCGCCGCCTGGAGGCCATTCTGGCGCAGCACGGACTGGTGCGGCTGGGGGCGCAAACGCAACGCGAGTTCGTCCTGGCCGCCGGGGCCCGGTTGCCGGCAACCGATGGCCGGCAGCCGGCTGCGCTGGGGGAAGCGATCGTCGAGGCATTCTACCGCGTCCGCTTCGGTTGCCAACCCCTGGACAGGTCCCAGGTCCAAGCGGTAGAACATGCCTTGGCGGCGCTGTCAACTATCCCGCGAGGGACGGTAGCACCGGCTTCCCGCCCGTGAGGGCGTAACGCAATCTCTGCGCCCCCGACGACCTTTGCGATGAACTGGTTGGGATCATTCTGTGGACGGCGGAGGCGACTGCAATGAAGATCGGCCTGGTGGGCTATCAAGGCTCCGGCAAGAGCACGCTATTTCACTGGTTCACCGGGGTGCCGCCCGATCCTTCCCTGACCCACACCGGCCAGAGCGCCATGGCCGCCATCCCCGACCGCCGCATCGAGCAGCTCTCGGCAATCTATCATCCGAAGAAGATCACCATCGCGGCGTTGGAGTTGGTCGACACGCCCGGTATGAGCCGGACCCACGAGGGCAACGCCGCCCGGCTGGCGTTGATCCGCGAGGCCGGCTGCCTGGTGTTCGTGGTGGCGGGATTCGCCGGCACCGACCCGGCCGCCGACCTGCGCTCCTTCGACGAGGACCTGCTGCTGGCTGACATGGAGATCGTTGCCAACCGCCTCCACCGTGTCGAAGACTCGCTCAAAAAGCCGCTGCCTAGAACGGAACACCAGCAGCTCGAACACGAGCACGAGACCTTACGAATCGTGCTGGCAGCTATGGAGGCGGGCAAGCCCTTGCAAGAGAAGGACCTCAGCGATGAGCAGCAAAAGGTGACTCGCGCCTTCCGCCTTTTGAGCGAAAAGCCGCGGCTGGTGATCGTCAACACGGCCGACGACGAGTCGCATCCCGAGCGGTTCGCGGCCCTGTCGACTGCGGCCGCCCAGGTGGTCACCGTGCCGGCCGGGCTGGAGCTGGAGCTGGCCAAAATGTCGCCGGCCGACCGCGCCGACTTCGAGCAGGAAATGGGGCTGGTGGCCACCGATCGCGACCATCTGATCCGCCGATTGATGCAGGTTTCCGGCCAGATGACGTTCTTCACCGCCGGCGAGAAAGAGGTCCGCACCTGGCTCCTGCGGCAAGGTGGCACTGCTCTGGAGGCGGCCGACGGCATCCACAGCGATCTGGCCCGCGGCTTCATCCGCGCCGAAGTGATGAGCGTCGGCGATCTTCTCCGCCTAGGCAGCGAACGCGAGGTGAAGGCCCAGCACCTCATGCGTCAGGAGCCGAAGGACTACGTCATCAAGGATGACGATATTGTGTTCATCCGCTTCAGCGTGTAACGCACGATATTTCTTGACCACCACGGCAAGTGGTGGCCCTACCACCTCACACGCTTATCCATCTTTGCACAACCCAATCGATTTGCGCAGCGTTAAGCGGGGCTGTAGCGTTTTTCCTCACCGCAATTGGGGACCAGCTCTTCCATGCCTGATGCAATCGCGTGTGGGGGATTGAATTTCGTGGTCCCGGCGGATATACCAACAGTCGTGGCAATCAATCAACAGTGTGTGGACTTCTCGTAAAGAATCCATGCTCGGCGCGGGAAGGAGAACGGTCATGGACGTTCAAGCAGGCGATCGAGTGCTGGTCAATGTGGCGCCTTTTATCGGTTCGGTGATGCGCTGTGATGAGTCGATCCCTTGCAAAGTCCTGGCGGTGGATGGCGCGCAGGTGCAGGTGCGAGTCGAGCCGCCGTATCGCGAGGTGTGCCTGTGGCTATTGAGCAGTTGGATCGAATCCCATGAACCGTGCCGATCGCGCGGCTGCCTCGTTTGAGACAGGACTTACGGCTTGCCCGCCGGAAGGTGATTAAAGACCTCCGGATCGAAGGGATCGGCTGACGGGTTGGACGGGTTGGCTCTCCCATGTGCCCGTGGGTTTGCGGCCGCCGTCCGGGCCGTGCGGAAGGCTCGCGCGTCAGCCGCCTGAATCGAGGTTGCCCTTCTGGCTTCTGGCGGCAGAGTTCTGGGCCTCAAGCCGATGCGCGGGCGAGGCGTACTGAGGGTCGGGGGGTCTTCGCCGGGCGGCAAGGCCACGCTGGCGGGCACGACCGTTTCGGGCTGATTGGCGACCATGTCAACCCAGTTGACGATCCGCTGGTACTGCGCGGCTTGACGGTCGGAAAAGATCGGGCTGCGCGAGGTGCCATGCGGCCCCTGGATCGCCTTCAGGAGCCGGCTTTCGGCGGGCGACTCGCGGTCGACATATTGGAGCACCGCGTACAAGTTGCGCTGGGTCAGCCGCCGGCCGGAGGTCTTGCCCAACGAAACGCGAAACAGTTGTAGCCCCTGCTCGTTCTGCAAGCCGTGGCAGCCGGCCGACATGCAATTATTCATCAGCACCGGCTGTACCAACTGAGTGAACATCTCCACGGAACCGCGCGGCAGACTACGGACCGTGCGGTCGAGTTCATCGTTGCCGACAGGCGGCACGGCCCCCTTGCCGTCGGCAGTGGGCGAGGGTTCCTTGGCCATCTTAATCCGATGGCGCAGCTCACCGATCATGGGATTTTCAGGATCGGCGTGGGCCACGGTAGCCAGCTCGGCGGCGGCTGGCACCAGGAGCTGTTGGTGCAAGCACCACTCGGCCAGCTCGAGGTGCTGGCCGGCGTCGTCCGCTCGGATGGCGGCCCGTTTGCGACGGTAGGCCTCCAGCAAGTTGTCGCAGACCATTTCGACGTCGGCGTTCTTCAAGCGGACTTGGCCGTGTGGCAATTGCACCACATAATGATCGTCGTTGCGGGCGACCTTACCGTTGAAGACTTCTCCGTTGCGGAGCACCAGCACTTGGGGCTGCCCCCCGCCGGAAACAGCCTCGTCGGCCCGCGCCCCCGGCAAGAGCAGGACGACCAGTCCCAGACCAGCGAGCCACGGCGGAAAAAGGGGACTGTCCCCTTCTGCGCACCGCTTGATACAAAATTCGATACAGGCCCGAAAAAGGGCCGAGAGAGTGGACATGGTGAGGCGGAGAGTACCGGTTCCCCGATCTCCGGTCAAGAGAGACCGCCGCTCAAATACGCAAATCTGTTAGTCTGCGTAATCTGTAGTTCGGGATCGTCGGCCGGTTTTGAGGCCGGTTCGGACGTGGTATGATAAGATTGGTTGTGGCCTGAGGGAGGCTCGAGGGAACCCGACGAGGAAGCTTCTGAGATGCCGGCGAGATTTGAAGGATTAGGGCTTCAGTTCCAGTACCCGGACAACTGGACGCTCGATGATTCCGACGCCCTGCTGGGGCGAAAGTCAGTTACGGTCTACAGTCCCGGCGGGGCCTTCTGGTCGGTGGCAGTGCATTTCGGACCGGTCGACGCCGCCAAGCTCAGCCAAGCAGTGGTCGACACTATGCGGCAAGAGTATGCGGCCCTGGAGTCCGAAGAGGTGTCGGAGATCATTGCCGGCCATGAGCTCAGCGGTTACGATCTGAACTTCTACTACTTGGACTTGACCAATACGGCCCAGATCCGCTGCCTGCACCTGGGCCACGCGAGCTACACGATCTTCTGCCAGGCTGACGATCGAGAATTCCAGCAGATCGAGCGGGTGCTCCAGGCCATCTCCACCAGCCTGGTCAACGAGCTGGACAAATCGGCTCTTCTAGGTTGACGGCTCTTGCGGAAACTCCTCGGCAACCGCGGCGACGAAGTCTTCCGGCGTAGCGGCGTGACTGATGCGGCTGCGAAACTGTCTGACTCCCGCCCGGCCTTGCGCATAGCAGCAGGCGTAACTCCGCATGAGCATGGTCCCGCGGACGGGCCCAAACTGTTCGACCACCAGACGGTGGTGATCGAGCAGAAGCTGCCGCTGCTGGGCCAACGGGGGGTCGGCGGGCACTACCTCCCCCCGTAGCGCGGCGGTCGCCTGAGAAAACAGCCAGGGCCGGCCCAGCGCCGCCCGGCCGATCATCACTCCATCCACTCCGAAGCGGCGGAATGCCTCGACTACGCTCTGGGGCGTCGTCAAATCGCCGTTGCCGACCAACGGCATCCGCACCAGGTGCGGCTTGATCCGGGCAATCTGGTCCCAATCCGCTTGGCCGCGAAAGATCTGCTCGGCCGTGCGGCCGTGGACGGTGACCGCTGCCCCACCGGCGGATTCGACGGCTTGGGCCACGTCGATGGCGTTGATCGTGTCGCGGGTGCAGCCGAGTCGAATCTTGGCGGTCACCGGCACAGGTGCGCAGGCCGCCGCCACCCGACGGACAATCGCGCCGACGCGCTCCGGGTCCCGCAGCAGATAAGAGCCGCTTTCGGCCTTTTCCGAGACATCGCGGACCGGACAGCCAAAATTGAGATCAATCACGCTTACCTGGAGCTCCTCGGCCAGCCGCCGGCCCACGGCCGCCAGGGTGTCGGGGTCGTTGTCCCAGATTTGCACGGCCAGCGGCCGTGGTTCCCCCTTCACCCCCCAGAGCCGCTCGGGAAGCTGCCCATTTCGCACGTTCTGGTAGATGAAGCCCCGCGCGCTGAGCATCTCCGTCGCCGGCAGTCCCACCCCGCCGAACCGCCGGACGATCTGCCGCCAGGCGTAGTTGGTAAATCCCGCCAGGGGAGCCTGCAGCAGCGGCGGGTCAATGACGCACGGGCCGATGTGCAGCGGTGGTGGCGGAAAGGGAGTCATAAGCCGCTACCGGCTGACCACCAGCGAGGCCACCAACTTGTCGGCCGGAGTCCCCGGCGGAAGCACCGCCAAGGCATAGTCGGCGATGGCCAGATTGTAGTCGGTGACCACGGCCAACAGTGCTGCCGTCTGTTCGGTCTGCACTCGAATGGATTCCAAGGCCGCCGCCAACGAGCCGCCGCCGGCCAGATATTTCTGCACGGCGGATGATCGGGCGGCGTCGGTTTCGACCACGGCGGTCGCGTGCCGCTGCAGGCTGTCGCCCAGAGCCGGTATCTTGGCCGCCAGTCGCCGAACCGCCCAGGAACCGACCAGATCTCGCGGTTGCAACTCGAGCCGCAACAGGTAACTGCCGGCGTGGGGTGGAGTGGCCGCCAGCGGCCAGGCCGCCTCGACCACCGCCCCGGTATGGCTGGCCAAGGCATATTGCGCCTGGGTCAGTCCGGCCTGGGCCTCCGAGGCGGCCGCCTTCGCAGCCGTTTCTGCAGCCCGCAACCGCAGCAAGTCGAGCGGGCCAACCGGTTGCCCACGGCGCTCGACAACGGCGGGCCTCAGCGATTCCAGCCACTCGACACGTTCGGCGAGCATCTGGTAGCGAGCCGTTTGCTGCCGCAGCCGCCAATAGGCCTCGATGGTGGTTCGCGGATCGAGCGCGGTGGAACGCATCAGGCTCGTCCTCAGCGTCATCGGCGTACCGGCGCCGGCTGGCAGAGAGCGGTCCCAGTGCAGGGCGATGGTCAACTCTTTGGCGCGAAGCAGCGGATCGACGGCCATCAGCCCGGCATACAGCGGCGAGGCGGCCGCCGCAGAAGGCATCGTTCCGTGGCCGTTCCCCCGCCCCTGGTCTTTCTCCCCCGGCACTACGAGAGTTGGCTTGTTGGCCGTGACCGATTGCGGGCCGGAGGACTTGAGGCGAGAAGCTTTCGGGGCCGACACTTCGGGTTCCAGCGGTTTCGAATCGGAAGATTTCGACCCCCACTCCTTGGGCTCGGCCGGCTTGCTCGGCGGCTCGGCGGCCTGGGGCCGCACGGGCACTAGTTCCGCCTTCTGCGTCGCCGGCTGACCGGTCTCGGGTTTCTCCTCCGGCCAGATAAGCATCTCATTCGAGGTTGCAGTCGAGGCCCGATGCGGTGTGGCGGCATCGCTCTTGAGGGTGCTACCGCGCGGAGCCCAGACTGGTTCGTTAGTCGGCGGGGCCGACGCGGGCACGGTTCGCGGGGCCGCCAACGTAGGCTCGCTCCGCAACGACTGCAAATCGGGCGATTGAACCGGCTCATTCAGGGCGGCCGGCTGCACCGCGGAGTCAGCGGCCTTTCCGGCCGTGGTCCCGTTGCTAGCCGGAGCGATCAGCACCGCCGGTGTTGCGGCGGTTTGCGGCGGGCCGATCAGCATGGCCGTGATCGCCCGCGGACTGGCCCCGAGACGAGCCACCGCCAAGGCGTAAGCGGCGATATCTCGGTTATACTCGCACACCGCGCGGATTAATGCCCGACGCTGCTCGAACAGATCGCGGCTGCACACCAACCGGGCGGATGCGTCCGCGGCCGATCCCGGGCCCCGCGAGACGGCCGAGGAAGCCTCTTCCGCCGCTTGCACCGCCGCCGCGCGCTCGTCAATGGCCTGCTGCCAAATGGGGAGAACACGGGCGAGCAGACGCGTCCGCTCAGGAGCAGTGCGGCCGGCGAACACCTGCGGAAAGCCGGTGCGGTACGGTCCCACATAGGGCCGGTCGGCCGGCAGGGGCAAGGGCGCGTTGGCCGACATCCCTAGGAGTGCGGCCAAGCGATATTGAACATCCACCGCCTCAAGCTCGGCCTCGCGCAACCGGGCTGATGCCGCGGCGCTGGCCGCTCGCACAACTGGTTCGTCGGTGCCGCCAGAAAGCCTGGAAAGCTGTTCGACATGCTGGTGGCAGAAGTGATCGACGGCCACCGCCTCCACCAGTCGCCAATAGGCCAGCATGATCTCCAACTGCCGCCCGCGATCCCGGATGGCGGAGAGGGCTTGCAACACCGTTAGAGGCTGGCCGGCCACCGGACCGTTGGCAGGCCGACTGAGCGCCTCGGCGACCATCTGCGAGGCATCCGGGCGGTTGCGTCCCGCCCCGGTCCCCGCGTCCGCAGCGCTCCAGCCCGGCGACGGCGCCGCATCTTGGGCGGCTCGTGGCGGCGGGATGGGCGAAGTGCGACCGGTGGCCTCCCTCGGCGCAGCGGCCGGCTGGAGCAAAGCTGGCGCAACTGGCCCCTGCGGCAACTCCGTTGGCGAGCCGCCCAACTGGGCTAACAGCCAAGTCGCCAGACTAATTGCGGCGACATCCATGACAAACCCCCGCTTAACGCGGCTTGCGGCACAGTCTCGTCGGAGGCGCTTCCATATCGTCGCGATCGAGGCGGTGCCAGAGAGGCAGTCCCCTCTCCGCCCGCTCGGCCAAGGCGATCAGCTTCTCTTTGCTCCCCGGCATGGCGTCCGAGGCGTCGAACTGGTCGAACTCGATCTCCGGCGGTTCAAAGTCCCAAATGCCCATCTTGATCGCTTCGAGCACGGACCTGGGCACGGCAGCACTCCTTCCGTCAGGCGACCGCAGATACGTCATTGTGAGCATTTTAGTATCGCGTTCCGCTGAAAATTGTCAAGCAATTCGATCAGATTTTACATATCTATTGACTACTTGCTAGGTCATCGCAAATTACCCATCCACCCGCATATTACGTACACTGAAGGCCACGACACCGCGCAATGTCCAGAGAAAGCTGTGCATTCTTGCGGAAATACTCCGCTGGGTTGTCGCCCAGGGACGTTTTGGCGATGATAAGACTCGCAATGGAAGGACATTCAGCCGGCGAGCCGCGTGTTCGAGCACCTGCCGCGGAAACACCCGAGAAATACCTGCTCCGGGCACTCTTGCTCGTGCTGATCGGCTACGGTCTTTCCGCCGCTTTTCACGGGCCGCAATGGGGCACGGAGCAGATGATTCGGGCGCAGGCACCCCCGGCAGCCCCTGGTGCCGCGGCGGCGTCAAAAGGTGCGCAATCTAAGTTGGCGGCGGCATCGGGCAAACATCTCGCTGCGCTCGCCGTCACCCGTCACCCGCCGTACTGGATGGCGGTCCCCTTCGTAATGTTGTTGGCGGCCATTGCCGTGCTGCCGCTGGCGTCCGTCACGGCGCACTGGTGGGAAAGCAATCTCCACCGATTCTACGTAGCCGGCGGACTGGCGGCGACCACGCTCTTGTATTATTTGGGTTGCCACCGCTATCCGCTGCACGCCCACTGGCCGGCCCCGCACATCGCCTTCGCTGCCGAGCACGGCTTGAATTGGTCGCAAACCGGGCAGGTGCTGGCCGACGCGCTCCTCAATGAGTACGTTCCGTTCATCGTTCTGCTGTTCAGCCTTTATGTGATCAGCGGAGGAATTCGCATCGCCGGTGACTTGCCGGCGCACCCTCGGACCAACTCCCTATTCCTCCTGCTGGGCGGCATGCTGGCCAGCATCGTGGGCACCACCGGGGCTGCCATGATCTTGATCCGTCCGTTGTTGGAAACCAATGCCGAACGAAAACACGTCGAGCACACGGTGGTGTTCTTCATTTTTGTGGTGTGCAATTGCGGCGGCTGCCTCTTGCCCACCGGTGACCCGCCCTTGTTTCTAGGCTACCTGATGGGGGTCGATTTCTTTTGGACGCTGCGGTTGTTCCCCCAGTGGCTGTTCGTTAACGGGGTGTTGGTGACCGTCTATTTCGCCTTGGACTATTTCTGGTATTATCCGCGCGAGTCGCTGGCGGATGTGGTCCGCGAGGAAATGCGGGTGCATCCGCTGCGGATTCGCGGCCTGTGGCCGAACGGCTTGCTCTTGTTGGCGACGATCGTCTGTGTGGCCATGCTCGACCCGAGCAAAGTCCTGCCCGGCACCGATTGGCATCCCTGGCTGTACCTGCGCGAGGCCGTCCAGTTGGGGCTGGTGGCTTTATCGTTAGCGTGGGGCGACGGCCACCTGCGGCGGGCGAACCGCTTCGACTACGGGCCGATCATCGAGGTGGCGGTCTTGTTTTTCGGCATCTTCATTTGTATGCAGCCGCCGCTGCAGGTCCTGGCGGTCGAGGGGCCGCGGCTGGGATTGACCGCCCCTTGGCACTACTTCTGGGCGAGCGGTTGCTTGTCGTCGGTGCTCGACAACGCCCCGACCTACGTGGTATTCTTCGAGACGGCCAAGGCGTTCAGCCAGGGCGCCGCCTTGAGCCCGGCGGTCGCTGGCGTCGGCGCGCGGCTGCTGGCGGCCCTCAGTCTGGGCTCGGTGTTCATGGGCGCTAATACCTACCTCGGCAACGGCCCGAACTTCATGGTCAAGTCAATGGCCGAAAAATCGGGGGTGCCCATGCCGAGCTTCTTGGGCTACATGCTCTACGCCGCGGTCTTTCTCGCTCCCCTGTGGGTGCTGACGACGTGGCTGTTTTTCTAGGCGGGTTCGGAGAGGTTGGGAGCGAGGGATGAGGGATTGGGGATTGGGGATTGGTATGAGTAGTTCGATGTGATCTGTCGGAATACGGGTAGTGACCGTGGAATACGAAGACATTGGCAGCGATGCCGACCTGCGCCGTTTCTGTGGCGAACTGGCGCGGAGCCGGTCGATCGCCTTCGACACCGAGTTCGTCTCCGAGAGCACTTTCCGGCCGGTGCTCTGCCTGGTGCAGGTGGCCAGCGACGGCTGCCTGGCGGTGATCGACGCGTTGGCGATCGACGACCTGAGGCCGTTCTGGGAGGTGATCGCGCGGGCGGGGCACGAAACGATCGTCCACGCCGGCCGCAGCGAGATGGAGTTTTGCCTTCAGGCCATTGGGCGGCCGCCAGCCGGACTGTTTGACGTGCAGATTGCGGCCGGCTTGGCCGGCGCCGAATACCCGGCCGCCTTTGGCACCTTGATCTCAAAGTTTCTAGGCCATTCGCCGCCCCAACACGAGACCCGCACCGATTGGCTCCATCGCCCCTTGTCGAAGCGGCAGATCGAATACGCATTAAACGACGCCCGCTATCTTCCCCCCTTACGCGACGTGATTGGCGGGCGGCTGGGCGAGCTTGGCCGCTCGGCGTGGATGGAGGAGGAAATGGCGGCGTGGTGCGGGCAGATCGAGCGGTCGCTCGCTCAGGAGCGTTGGCGGCAGATGTCCGGGCTGGCCGGACTGAACGCCCGCGCGTTGGCCATTGTTCGCGAGCTGCACCGCTGGCGGGACGCCGAGGCCCAACGCCGCGATCAGCCCGTCCGCCGCGTGTTGCGCGACGACCTGCTGGTCGAGTTGGCCCGCCGCGGCTCCTCGGAGGTGAAACGCATCCGCGCCGTGCGCGGCATGGAACGCGGCGACTTGCAGCGACGCCTGGGCGAAATTGCGACTTGCATCCAACGCGGCCTCGACCTGGCCGAGAACGAGTGCCCGCCGCGGATTCCTCGCGACCAGATGCCGCAACTCTCGGTGCTCGGCCAGTTCCTGTTCGCCGCGTTGGGAAGCATCTGCCGCCAGGCCCATATGGCCCCCAACCTGGTGGCTACCCCGAACGACATCCGCGAGCTGATCGTCTTCCGCTCGGCTGGCGGCGGCGAGGCGCCGCCGCTCGCACGCGGTTGGCGGGCCGAGGTAGTCGGACACTTGTTCGAGGATTTGTTGGCCGGCAAGCTTTCAGTCCGTATCACCGATCCGAAGTCCGATCATCCCCTGGCGTTTGAACGATAACATGGCACGCGGAATGGATTGACACTTTTGGGCGGCCGACGGAACTTTGGCCGTGCGGGGGATCGCCGCCGTTCGGTCGGCTAAATGTTGGGCTTGCCACCGCGGATAGCGTGGTGATTGTCGAGCAATATGCGGTGTTTGCTGCGAGCAGATAATATGCGATGAATAGAAAACCAGCGCATTCTCCTGGACTTCAGCCATGCTAGCGCGCATAATGCAGGAGAACTTCGGACGGATGGGATGGCACGCGGTTCCTGGTTGGGCGGTCGCGGCCGAATGGGACATCTTTGGGAGTCAACGGCGGGGGGGCTGATCCTCTCGCTGGCTGGGCTGGCGGTCGTGGTGGCGGTGGCCGGCTATGTGATTGGCAAGCTCCGCCCCAGATCCCTCCCCCAAGAGCCCGTGGCCAGTTATTGGCTCACCAAGTACCGGGAGCTGCATGACAAAGGTGTGTTGACCGACGCTGAGTTCCAGACGATCAAGTCGGTCCTGGCAAAGCAGTTCCAAGCAGAGCTCAAACATCAGGAAGAGCTAAAGGATAACGACCGGAAGGATTCCAACGAGTAAGACTAACCTTGCCGAAATCGCCGGTTTGCCGGGTTGTAAGGATGCGGGTGGCCTTGAGCAAGGAACACCGACAAACCGCGGCCGACAACCGATCGTAGTTAGAGCGTACCTCGACAGCTACGGAAGCTTCGCGGAAAGGGACGGGCATGCCAACCGGACGGGAGTTTAACGGTGGACGCCGGGGAACCGGCCCCACCAAGAAGAATGCCTTTTGCTCCTTCTGCCGGAAGAGCTATCGGGACGTCGGCCCGCTGGTCGAGGGACCCGGCGATGTCTACATCTGCAGCGAGTGCATCGACCTTTGCCAGTCGATCCTCGAACAGGAACGGCGCCGTCGCGGCACGGCCAAGCCGCTGTTCAACACCATCCCCACGCCGCGGCAGATCGTGGCCCAACTCGACCAGTACGTGATCGGCCAGGAACATGCCAAGAAAGTCCTGGCGGTGGCCGTGCACAGCCACTACCGCCGGCTCATGCACGGGGCGGCCGCTCCCGAAGTCGAGATCGACAAGTCGAATATCCTCTTGATCGGGCCCACCGGGTCGGGCAAGACGCTGCTGGCCCAGACGCTCGCTCGGATCCTCGACGTGCCCTTTGCCATTGGCGACGCCACCACGCTCACTGAGGCGGGTTACGTGGGTGAGGACGTCGAGAACTTGCTGCTGAAGCTGCTCCACGCCGCCGACTTCGATATCGAGGCCGCCCAGCGGGGCGTGCTCTATATCGACGAAATCGACAAGATTGGCAAGACCAGCCAAAACGTCTCCATCACTCGCGATGTGTCCGGCGAAGGAGTGCAGCAGGCCTTGTTGAAGATGCTGGAAGGCACCGTCGCCAATGTGCCGCCGCAAGGCGGACGCAAGCATCCCGAGCAGCAGTACATCCAGATCGACACCGCCAACATCCTCTTCATTTGCGGCGGAACCTTCGTCGGGCTGGACGACATCGTCGGCCGCCGCTTGGGCAAACGGGCTATCGGATTCACCAACGAATCCGGCGGACGCGACCAGCTCGAAATGGGCGACTTGCTCCAACAGGTCACCAGCGACGACATTCTGCATTTCGGCATGATTCCCGAGTTGGTGGGCCGCCTGCCGGTGGTCTCCGCCCTGCGTCCGCTGGATCTTGGGGCTATGGTCCGGGTGCTCACCGAGCCCAAGAACGCCTTGGTCAAACAGTACCAAGCCCTGTTTGCCCTGGAGCACGCCGAGCTCGGATTCACCGAGGCCGCCTTACGAGCCATCGCCGAGCGGGCCATGGAGAAGGAGACCGGCGCGCGGGCCTTGCGATCGGTGATCGAAGAGGTCATGCTCGACATCATGTTTGAGTTGCCCGATCAACCGGCCGGCAGCCGTTACCTGGTCACCGACGAGATCGTCAACGGCCGCCAGCAACTCGTCCCCCTGCCGGCCGCCGAGCCGCAGACGAAGACGGCCTAGCTGCTGCAGCGCTAGGCCTAAGACCAGCGAACACTTGGAGTGCGGTGATTCATCACCGCTTTTCTATGCTGTTCGAGGTTGCGCCTACAGTGCTTGTTCGTTGGCTCTGCAATCGACCACAACGATCGAAAGGCGCTGAAAGTGGGCAGGCGTATCGTAGTAAGCTCCCAAGCCGTATAATAGGTTCCGCGAAGGCACTTACGAGGGTAACCGAATCGAAAGGAGGAGGCGATGGCGAACGTATCGATTCAGGAGGCCCAGGCGAATCTGCCCGATCTGATCCAAGGCCTGACCGCTGGCGGTGAAGTGGTCATCGTCGAGAACGACCGGCCGGTCGCGCGCATTATCGCCGTGGGGGAGCCGCGCCAGCGCGCGCCTCGGCGTCCGGGCACGCTGCGGGGCACGGTTCTCTATATGGCTCCGGACTTTGACGCCCCGCTGGAGGAATTTAAGGAATACATGGAATGAGGTTATTGCCCGATACTCACGTCTTGATCTGGTACGTCGATCAAGATCAACTCCTCAGTCAAGACGCCCACGCCGCCATAACCAACTCCGTCAACGACCTGCTCCTCAGCGCCGCGACGATATGGGAGATTGCCATCAAGGTTGGGCTCAAGAAGCTCTCGTTGTCGATGCCCTACCGCCAATGGATGAACAAGGCCATCGCCGACCTTGGCCTGACGGTGCTGCCGATTACGGTGGACTATGCGGACGCACAATCGCGGCTGCCGGCGCGCCATGGCGACCCCTTCGATCGGCTGCTGGCGGCACAGGCCAAGGTCGAGGATGTTCCCATAGTGAGCAGCGATGCGGTCTTCGACAATTACGGCGTGAGCCGAATATGGAGGGGCAAAGAAGGCCAGTAACGCCCGGCGCGAATTACCAGAACAAACCAATGGAAGCGAACTCTCGCAACCCGTCGCCGACGAATCGAGGGAAGGATCAAGCCCGATCCATGTTCCGGGATGCCGAGTTTAGAGACTTCAACTGGAACTCGATCCGCGCGCTGGTTGCATGGCTGCTCATCTCGATCTTCCTTTTCATGGTTGGATGGGCATCCCTCCATGGGCGCGGCGATATCGCCGGATTCTTCGGCTTCGTACTCACAATGATCGCGTTCGCCCCGATGTTTATGGTGGTTGGGCTCATGGGAGGATTGCGAGGCATTCGTCATTTGCGAGAATCACGAAAGCTGCCTTGGGGCCTCTACGTACACAGGGCCATCTTCCTGAGTGCAGCGAGTGTGTTTGCCTTTGACGCCTGGCTCATACGAAGCTTCTTTCACCACTAGAATCATCCAACGGAGGCAGGGAAGAAGGACGGACGCAACTTGGCGGCAGGAGCAACGACGCCGCACTCATCACGTTCCCGGCCGCCGAACCGCAGACGAAGACGGCCTAGCTGCGGCCTCAAAAGGCCCCGGTGTCTATCGGGTTGCGCGCCGGGCAGACTTGGATCCCTTCGGTGTCCTGAGGTTTCACGCCGTAGCCAGCTTCCTCTCATTCTCGATGATGATCTTGGGATCGGAGTTTACTGGAGGAACGGGGAGCCCTTGTTCTTTGAGCAGGGCTACGTGTTCCCGCATTCCCCACCTGGCTTTGTAAATACAATCTTCCACCGAATGGCCAATGCCCGCAAAACCCTCCAGATCCGGCGAATAGAAGCCGAAATAGTCGGGTTCCTCGGTTGCCTCGACAATAAGGGAATAGGGCAGATCGATCATTTTCGTGTTCTCCTTACGGGTGTGCGATGCCCGCCGATTTCAGAATTGAGTGACACGTCCCGGTGGGAACCTCCTTTGTGCCGTGATAGTCCACGCGGACGAGTCGATCCCAACCGTCCTTCGCATAGTATCGTATCGATCCCTTCTGTTTGACGATCCTGAACCCGTTCTCTTCCAGTAGTCTAACGAGTTCTGAGAATTTCACCACGCATCTCCCAAGACGCCGGAATGAATTGGGGCCGTCGAACGGCCCCTCCTGCCCGGACCGCCTCGTGCGGCGGTGAGGTCTCCCGAAATATACCTGGGGTCCGCGAATACGCAAGTGGGGGAACGATTATGGGGACTGTTCCAGCCGCGAACGACTTGGTAGATTGGCGTCGGCCGAGAGAATCACGAACCATTTCTATCCAACGGCGGATAAAGACCATGAGATTCAATGACCATCTGCGCATCGTTGTGGCCTGTGCGTGTCTTTCGGCAACCGCTTTGCTCGCTCGGGCGGATGGTGCACACTTGGGCAAGATGCGCGCCGACAAGATCCTGTTTCTCGGCAACAGCATTACGTCGTGCGGCCCGAAGTACTGGGGCCTGGCCGCGAGCACTGCGGAGAAGGACTACGCTCACCGGCTGGCCGCCGCCATCAGCGCGAAGACCGGAAGCTGCTTGACCATGATCCCCACGGCCGCGCCCGTCGCTCGTCCCGATGGAAGCGTCGACGTGGGCAAATCGAACGTCATTAATATCGCCGACATTCTGGAGCGCGGTTACCGGACCTACGAGGCTGCGAAGATCGCGCGACAGATTGCCTGGAAGGCAGATATCGTTATCCTGCAGTTCGGCGAGAACATCCCCATGGCATCATTCGACGCCGCGAAGTTCAAAAACTGTCTGCAAAGGCTGGTAACCGATTTGACGGAGAGCAGCAATCCGCAGATTTTTGTGGCGGGCTACATCCTCGGAGCGAACGCCACCGTCGACAACATCAAACGTCAAATCTGCGCCGAGGACCCTGCTCGCCGCGTCTTCGTCGATCTGAGCGCCGTGGGCAAGGACCGGGCGAACATCGGCGACTACGGCCACCCGAACGACAAGGGTATGGCAGTCATTGCCGACCTTCTGTTGAAGGCAATCGTGGCCCATTCGGTCTGCAAGCCCAACGTGCTCTTTCTGATGACCGACCAGCAGCGGTTCGACACGATCGCCGCCCTGGGCAACTCGCACATCTATACGCCGAACCTGGACCGGCTGGTGAAGCGGGGGCTGGTGTTTACCAACGCTTATGCCACTTGCCCGGTGTGCGTCCCCTCCCGCTACACGATCCGCACCGGCTGCCAGCCGCCCACTACGCGGGCGTTTTCCAACGGTCGCTCGAAGCCGGTGGCCGGGCAGGCGACCAGTATGACGGGACGTTGCGGGCCCTACCTGGCGGAGACCATGAGGGGCCTCGGCTATCGCACCTTCGGCATTGGCAAGTTTCACACCCAGCCGTGGGACGAAAAGCTCGGCTATGAGGTGCATCTGCACAGCGAAGAGCTTTACGGCACGCCCGACCAGCGCCGCCGCGACGACTTCGCGGCCTGGATTGCCCGGGAGCACCCGGCCTACGACTTCATCGAGGGGCTGATGGGCGAACGGACCGAGATGTACTACATGCCGCAAATGAGTCCCATGCCGGCGTCCTGCACGGTCGAGCGGTGGGCGGCCGACCGGGCGATCGAGCAGATCCGTTCGGCGGACCCGCGGCCGTACTTCGGGTTCGTCTCCTTCATTGGACCGCACCCGCCACTTGCACCGCCGATCCCGTTCAATCGCATGTATGACCCGGACCGCATGCCCAATCCGGTCTGCGGCGACCTGCGCACCGATCACCTCGACGAGCAGATTCCCTGGATGAACTATGCGGTTTGGGCGGAAGACGTC